>DATFWC010000014.1:0-18086 GCA_035259885.1 Xanthobacteraceae bacterium | reverse complement strand
CCATCATCTTCCAGTAGCCGATGCCGAGCGCCTGGGCGCCTTCGTATTGCCCGCGCGGGATCGCCTGCAGGCCGCCGCGCACCACCTCAGCCATATAAGCGGCCGAGAACAGCGCCACGCCGACGAGCGCGCGCAACAGCGAGTCGATGCTCCAGTTGGCCGGCATGAACAGCGGCAGCATGTAGGTGGCAAAGAACAGCACCGTGATGAGCGGCACGCCGCGCCAGAACTCGATGAAGATGACCGAGAAGAAACGGACGACCGGCAGCTGCGAGCGCCGCCCCAGCGCCAGCATGATGCCGAGCGGCAGCGACGCGACGATACCGGTGACCGCCACCACCAGTGTCACCAGCAGGCCGCCCCACACGCGCGTCTCGACGTGCTCGAGCCCGAACACGCCGCCGACCAGGAGGAAGAACGCAACAATGGGAAACACGCCGAAGAACAGCACGGCGTTCAGCCCCTTGTAAGGAACATTGGGGATCAGCAGCGGGATTAGGAGAGCGGTGCCGAGGGCGAATGTCAGGTTCGGGCGCCAATAGAGATCGGATGGATAGAAGCCGTAGACGAGCTGGCTGAATTTCTTCTGGATGAACGGCCAGCAGGCGCCGACCTCGCGCCCTACCTTTTCGGCCAGGCAGTCGTCGCGGCCGGCGCCGTCCCACACCGCATCGATGAGCAGGAACTTGATCAGCGGCGGCACGATCAGCCAGATCAGGTAGAGGCCGGCCAGCGTCAGCAGGACGTTGATCCAGCTGTTGAACAGGTTCATGCGCAGCCAGCCGATGGCGCCGGCGGCCGCGCGCGGCGGCGCCATGGCGTCGATCATCTTGGTGCGCGCAAACGCCAGGTTGACGGCTTCGTCGGTCATGCTAGCGCTCCACCAGCCTGACGCGCGCGTTGTACAGGTTCATGAGCAGGCTGGTAACGAGCGAGATCGTCAGGTAGACCGCCATCGTGATGACGATGATCTCGATCGCCTGCCCGGTCTGGTTCAGCGTCGTCCCGGCGAACACCGCGAACAGGTCGGGATAACCGATGGCCACGGCGAGCGACGAGTTCTTGGTGAGGTTCAGGTACTGGCTCGTCAGCGGCGGGATGATCACGCGCAGCGCCTGCGGGACGACGACCAGCCGCAGCGCCTGCCCCGGGCGCAGGCCGAGCGAATAGGCGGCCTCGGTCTGCCCGCGCGATACCGCCAGAATGCCGGCGCGCACGATCTCGGCGATAAACGCCGCCGTGTAGGTGACGAGCGCGATCAGCAGCGCGACGAACTCCGGAATCACGCGCATGCCGCCGGCGAAATTGAACCCGCGCAGCACCGGCGCTTCGAAGCTGATCGGAAAGCCGGTGGCGGCCGCCGCCAGCACCGTCACGCCGACCACGAGGCCGAGCGCGGTCCACAGCACCGGGAACTGCTGCCCGGTTCCCTCCTGGCGCCGCCGCGCCCAGATGCGCACGCCGATGGCGGCGACGACCGCGAGGGCGAACGCCGACAGCACCACGGCGGAGCCGTCGCCGAATATTGGCCGCGGAATGAACAGGCCGCGGTTGTTGATGAAGGCTTCGCCCAGCACCGAGATGCTCTGGCGCGGGCCCGGCAGCGCGCCCAGCACGGCGAGGTACCAGAACAGGATCTGGAACAGGAGCGGCAGGTTGCGGATCAGTTCCACGTAGGCACCGGCAAGGCGCTGCAGCAGCCAGTTCGATGACAGGCGCGATATGCCGACAATGAAGCCGAGAATGGTGGCAAGCACGATGCCGATGGCGGCGACGAGCAGCGTGTTGAGCAACCCGACCACGAAAACGCGCCCGTACGAGTCCGCTTCCGTGTACGGGATCAGCGTCTGGTTGATGCTGAAGCCGGCCGTGTTGTCGAGGAACCCGAACCCAGTCGCGATCTTGGCGGCGCGCAGGTTGTCGCGGGCGTTGACGACGAACTCGTAGCCGAGCCAGAGCACGACCACGAACAGCACGACCTGGTAGAAGATGCCGCGGACCTTCGGATCATTGTAGAACGCGGCGCGTGCCGGCTGTGCGTCCGTCGCATCCGATACGGCCATTGGCCTCCCCGCTCCCCGCGGCGCCTCCTCAGCGGATCGGCGGCGCGTATTGGATGCCGCCCTTGGTCCACAGGTTGTTGAGCCCGCGCGCGATGCCGAGCTTGGAGCCCGAGCCGACGTTGCGCTCGAACACTTCGCCGTAATTGCCCACCGCCTTGACCATGCGCACCACCCAATCCTTGGTCAGGCCGAGCTGCTCGCCCAGATTGCCTTCGGTGCCGACCAGCCGTCTGATGTCCGGCTTGTCCGACTTGAGCGCCTCATCGAGAGTTTTCGATGAGACGCCGAGCTCCTCGGCATTGACCATGGCGAAGTGCGTCCACTTGACGATATCGAACCATTGGTCGTCGCCGTGCCGCACCACGGGCGCGAGCGGCTCCTTGGAGATCACCTCGGGCAGGATGATGTGGTCGTTGGAATTGGTCAGCTTCAGCTTCTCGGCATAGAGCTGCGACACGTCGGTAGTGAACACGTCACAGCGGCCGGCATCGTAGGCCTTGATGGTCTCATCGGCGGTGGCGAGCGCCAGCACCTCGTACTTCATCTTGTTGGCGCGGAAATAGTCGGCGAGGTTGAGCTCCGTCGTCGTTCCGGTCTGGGTGCATACCGAGGCGCCGTTGAGCTCGAGCGCCGAGTTGATCTTCAGTGACTTGCGCACCATGAAGCCCTGGCCGTCGAAATAGTTGACGGCGGCGAAGTTCAAGCCGAGCGAGGTGTCGCGCGCCAGCGTCCAGGTCGAGTTGCGGGCGAGGACGTCGATCTCGCCCGACTGCAGGGCAGTGAACCGGTCCTTGGTCGACAGCGGCGTGAACTTGACCTTTTGCGGATCGTTTAAGATCGCCGCCCCCATGGCGCGGCAGAAGTCGACGTCTAGTCCCGTCCAGTTGCCACGGTCGTCCGGGCTGGAGAAGCCCGGCAGCCCCTGGGTCACGCCGCAGATCAGCGACCCGCGCTGCTTCACGGCGTTGAGCGTTTGGGCAGATGCGGAGCCGCTAAAGCCGAGCACCGTCGCGATGGCGAGCATGGCCCCTGCACGTTTCATGGTAGCATTCTCCGCGATATCTGGTTGCAACGGACCGGTCGGGGCTGGTCCTGCCCAAAAATGCCGCACGCCGGAGGTGGCGTGTTAAGTGTCGAGGAACGGCATTGCCGGCTGCATTTTCGAACCTTGGCTCGCCCCGATTGTCCCATCCAAGAACGATCGCCGAGCCGGGTCAAGGGGTTGACGACCGCGCGCAATGACGCGGTAAGTAGCCGCCGAGGACGCTATGACAAAGAAGTCCGATTTTACCGATGGCGACGCCGGCGAGCTCAAGCCGGGCACGCGGGTGGTTACCGGAGGCCGCGACCCGTTCGCCTATCACGGCTTCGTCAATCCGCCGGTTTTTCACGCCTCGACCGTCCTCTATCGCACCGCCGAAGATCTGGTCGCTCACCGCGGCCGCTACCAGTACGGCCGGCGCGGCACACCGACGACCGAGGCGCTGGAAACGGCGCTGCGCGAGCTCGAAGGGCCGGACTGCGCCGGGGTTGCGCTGTTGCCGTCGGGCCTGTCGGCGATCTCGACCGCGTTTCTGTCGGTCCTCAACGCCGGCGACCACGTGCTGGTGGCCGACGACGTCTACCGCCCGACGCGCAACGTCTGCGATACGGTCCTCTCCCGTTTCGGGATCGTGACGACCTACTACGACCCGCTCAAGGACATCGGCGACCTCATGCAGCCGAACACGCGCGCGGTCTTCGTCGAGGCGCCGGGCTCGCAGTCGTTCGAGATGCCCGACGTGCCGGCAATCGCACGGGCCGCCCACGCCAGGGGCGCAGTCGTGCTGATGGACAATACCTGGGCCACGCCGCTCTACTTCCGCCCGTTCGAGAAAGGCGTCGACCTCGCCGTCCAGGCCGGCACCAAATACATCGTCGGCCATTCCGATGTCATGCTCGGCACCGTGTCGGCCAACGCCGCCACCTGGCCGCGGCTGCACCAGACCGCCGGCAACATGGGCCTGTGCGTCGGGCCGGACGACATCTATCTGGCGCTGCGCGGGCTGCGCACCATGGGGGTGCGCCTTGCCCATCACTGGCAGGCGGGCCTGCATGTCGCGCGCTGGCTCGCCGCCCGTCCGGAAGTTTTGCGCGTGCTGCATCCGGCGCTCGAAAGCGATCCCGGCCATGCCATCTGGCGGCGGGATTTTTCCGGCGCCTCGGGCCTGTTCAGCATCGTGCTCAAGCCGGTGCCGCAGCGGGCGGTGAACGCATTTCTCGATGCGCTCAGGCTGTTCGGCATGGGCTTTTCGTGGGGCGGCTACGAAAGCCTGGCGATCTGGTTCGACTGCACCGAATACCGCACGGCCACGCAGTGGAATCCGGGCGGCCCGACCCTGCGCTTCCATATCGGCCTGGAAGACGTCGCCGACCTCACGGCCGACCTCGAGCGCGGCTTTGCCGCGCTGGCGGCGGTGGCAAGCTAAGCACTGTACCAACTACCGCAACAACCGGCCCATGAGGTGCGGCAGCGCTGCGACGGAATTGAAGGAATCAGGGCGTGGATTCATTAACTCGCAGCCATAGGCGTATCAATGCAAGCTGGACGAATGCGGAGATAGTAGGCAGCGAGCTTGTCGTAGTGGGTTGCCACACGCCGACAGTGCGTCGTTCAGAGGAGGCTTGCAATGGCAGGTATATCCCGTCGAACGTTCGTCGGTGCGCTCCCATTTGTGGGAACTAGTCTGTCGACTCTTGTCCGCGCCGAAGTCGCCGTGCCTTCTGCGGCGACACTTTTTCAAGATGTCCGCATCTTCGACGGCAAGAGCGACGCGCTTACCGTCCCCTCGAATGTCCTCGTCAAACGCAACGTCATCGAACGCATTTCGACGGCACCGATCGCCGCCGAAGCCGGGGTCACCATTATCGCCGGTGGCGGCCGAACGTTGATGCCCGGCCTGATCGACAATCATTGGCACACCTTCTTGGTGCGGCCCACGCCGGCACAGGCGATGGGTGACTTCGCCTTCAACATTCTCGCGGCTGGTGACGAGGCGACAGACACTCTGATGCGCGGCTTCACCACCGTTCGCGACGTGGGCGGGCCGGTGTTCGGTCTCAAACGCGCCATCGACGCGGGTATCGTCAAGGGTCCGCGCATCTATCCGTCCGGCGCCATGATCACTGTCACGAGCGGGCATGGTGATTTCCGCCAGTTCTCCGATCTGCCACGGACCCTCGGCGGCATGCTCACCCGCATGGAGCAACTCGGCGGTAGCATCATCGCGGACAGCCCTGACGAGGTGCGCGTGCGCGTGCGCGAGCAACTTATGCAGGGCGCTTCCCAGATCAAGTTGACGGCTGGCGGTGGGGTGTCGTCACCCCACAGTCCGCTCGATGTGTCTACTTTCACCGAGGCTGAACTGCGGGCCGCGGTTGAAGCGACCGATAACTGGGGCACGTACGTCACCGCGCACGCCTTTATACCGGTTGCGATTCGCCGCGCCATTGCCGCTGGCGTGAAGTGTATCGAACACGGCTTCCTAATGGATGAAGCGACTGCCGGGCTGATCGCTGAGAAGGGCGTTTGGTTGAGCTTGCAGCCGCTCCCCGACGAGTTGAGGCAAGGTTTTCCGGTGGGTTCGGCCGAACGAGCCAAGGCGGATGAGGTGTGGCCCGGCATAGCCAGAGCATACGAGTTGGCGAAGAAGTACAGGATCAAGACCGCGTGGGGCACCGATGTCCTGTTCTCACGCGCGCTGGCACAACGCCAAGGGGCAATTTTGGCCTCGCTTGTCCGCTGGTACACTCCCGCTGAAGCGCTCGCCATGGCGACCGGGACGAACGCCGAATTGCTGGCGCTGTCCGGCAAGCGCAATCCCTATCCGGGAAAGCTCGGCGTGGTCGAGGAAGGCGCGCTCGCGGACTTGCTGATTGTCGAAGGAAATCCGCTGGAGAACATCAACCTGATCGCCGACCCCGCCAACAACCTCAAAGTCATCATGAAGGACGGCGCCATCTACAAGAATACGCTGAACAGGTGAGGACCAATCGAGCCTGCTTTTCGGAAATGATGTCCCCCGGCGACCGAATTACTGCGTTCTGGCGTCCACGAATAGCCGCGAAGACAAGGCTCGCTAAACATACCAAATCTTGCCCAAACAAGGGACGGGCCGGTCGATCGAGACCCGCAGCGGCGGTCAACCCGCGTCCCCCTGCTGCCGGCCGCGCTCCCGGAAGATGAGCATGATGTTGCGCAGGTAGATGAAGGTCGCGAGGCCCTGGCCGACGATAATCACCGGCTCGCGCTTCACCAGCCCATAGAGCAGCGTCATCAGCCCGCCGCCCACGGACAGGACCCAGAACGCAAACGGGATGACGCTTTTTCCCGCACGCTCGCTGGAAATCCATTGCACCAGGAACCGGGCCGCGAAGATCAGCTGCGCCGCCAGGCCGAACACCAGCCAGAAATCGAACTTGGCAATGAAAACCTCTTGGAGATAGGCGCTCAACGCCTCACCGAACTGGATCAGCATCAGCGGATCTCCGTCACCTGCGGCACCCGCTTGCGCCGGCGGATCAGCCACCACACGCCGGCGAGGTCGAGAATACCGACCCACAGCCGGTCCCACATGCCGTAGTTCGACACGCCATGGCCGCGCGGCCGGTCGATCACGTCCACGTAGCCGATGGCAAAGCCCTCGCGTTTCACCAGCGCCGGCAGGAAGCGATGCAGGCCGTCGAAATACGGCAGGCGCAGGAACAGGTCGCGGCGGAACGCCTTCAGCCCGCACCCGGTGTCGCGCGTGCCGTCCCGCAGGATGGCGCCGCGCACGCCATTGGCGATGCGCGACTGCAGGC
The DNA here is from genome assembly GCA_035259885.1 of Xanthobacteraceae bacterium. Lineage (GTDB taxonomy): Bacteria > Pseudomonadota > Alphaproteobacteria > Rhizobiales > Xanthobacteraceae > DATFWC01. The sequence goes on along the minus strand of DATFWC010000014.1, from coordinate 11,181 downwards.
GCTTGAACCAGGTGGCGCGCCGTCCCACCCGCTGCCCGGCGACGAGGCCGATGCGCTCCCCGCCCTCCTCCAGGGCGCGCAGCAGCGCCGGGATGAAGGACGGATCGTTCTGGCCGTCGCCGTCGAGCGTGGCGACGATCGGCGCGCGCGCGGCCGCAACGCCGGTGCGCACTGCCGCCGACTGTCCGCAAGACGCTGCGTGCTTGACCTGCCGCAGCCACGGTTTTTCACGCGCGAGCCGCACCAGCGCGGCCTCGGTTCCATCGGTCGAGCCGTCGTTGACGTAGATCACCTCGAAGGGCCAGCGGCCGGCCAGCGCCGCCGCGATCTCGTCCACCAGCGGGCCGACATTGTCGGCCTCGTTGCGCACCGGCACGACCACCGAAACGGCCGGTGCGTCGGTCGCAGTCTTGCGCGCGCTGGCGTCGCTCATCCCCTCGTCCGGTGCCAAATGAAGCGGGATGGCCGGAACCCTGGACTTGATCCGGGGCCGGCCATGATGGTCCTGGTCTTATTGGCCGGCGATGCGGCCGGCAACCTTTTTGATGCGCTGCAGCGAAGGCCCCGGCAACGCGTGGACCGAGCCGTCCGGACGCAGCGTGAAGGCCAGCCGGCGCGCGGCAAACCAGCGGCGCACCAGCAGCGCCCCGCAGCCGCCTGCGACGGCGCCGGCGATGACGTCGCTCGGGTAGTGTGCCGACAGGATGACGCGGCTGAGCGCGATCAGCCCGGCATAGATCCATAAGGCGGTGCGCGCGCGCGGGAACAGCGCGCCAAGCGCCACCGCGGCGGCAAAGGCCGTGGTGCTGTGGCCCGAAGGAAAACTGGCGAAATCGACGCGCCAGGCGAGCGGCGAGAAATACACGTCGTGGCCTTCGATGCGCAGCGGCCGCGCCCGGCCGATCAGCCGCTTGAGCACCGTGACGGTGAGGCTCGGCGCGGCGACGGCAACGAACACGAAGCCGGTGCGGGCAGCCAGGCTTGCCAGCACCAGACAGGTCACGCGGCCGAGCGCGGGCGACGATGCCGCCGCCAGGGCAATGAGCAGGACGGCGGACGGGACCAGAAACCATTCCGATTTGCCGAACTCGGTGATCGCCCCGAACAGGCGGCCGAGCCAGACCGGCACGCCGAGATAGTGGCCAAGCGCCCACCAATCGAGCAGCAGCATCGCGGCCGCCACGACCGCAATGGTGGCACCGGTGCCGATGGCGAGACGGCTCAGCGGCGGCCAGACGGACGGCGGGGCGCCTCCGAGCGGCAGCCGCGGCGGCTGCACCAGAGCGGTGCACCACGCCGCCAGGTTGGCCAGCGTCCGGCGCGCTAGCGAGGCCGGTTCTGCGATGTGTCCCGGCGCGCCGACCACCGTCATAGCGCCTTGCCGGCACGATAGATGAAGATCGAGAGCGCGCGGCCGTTGTTGGTGTTGAAAGCCTCGATGCGCGGCCCGAGCGCGTAGCGCAACCCGATGGCCTCAGCGCGCTGGGCGAAGGCGCGTTGCTCGCGCGCGTCCACCAGGGCGAAGCGGCAATTGCCACCGCGCAGCAGGTCGGCGGCGCCGGCCCCGTCGGTGAGCTTGATGTCGGTGCCGAGCAGGAACACCAGGCTCGGCTCGTGATAGCCGGCGGCAGCGACGACGCGATGCTCGCAATCCTCCGTCGGCAGCACGCGGGCGATGGTCGCGCTGGGAAACAGCGGCCGCAACGACGGCGCAATGATGCCGAAGAACGTGATCGCCACCAGGAGCGCCGCCCCCACGGCGCGCGCCAGGGATTTTTCCGGCCCGTCGGCGTCGAAATAGCGCCAGGCCATGAAGCCGAGCACCATGGCGCCGGCGCCGACCGGCCAGGCGAGCAGCCCAAGCTGGTGGCGCATGGCGATGAGAGCCACCACGCTTCCCACGGGAATCACAATGGCGATCAGCGGCCACCACAGGGTGCCGCGCCTCAGCCACCGCGTCTGGGACAGCGCGCCGTCGCGGATGGCGCGTGCGATCAGGATGGCGATCGCCGGATAGAGTGGCATCACGTAATGCGGCAGCTTGGTCACCACGACTTCGAACACGATCCAGGCCGGCACCAGCCAGGCGAGGAGAAAACGCACGGGTCGTTCGCGGCGCTCGGCCCACACGGCCGGCGCCGCCAGCGCGGCCAGCGGCGCGGCCGGCCAGAACGTCACCCAGAACAGCAGCAGGTAGAAGCCCGGCGGCGCGCCATGGCCTTCCTGCGGCAGGATCAGCTTGGGCAGCATGTCGCGGCCGACCGACTCGGCAAGAAAACTGTCGCCGGCGCGCCCGGCGATCGCCACGAACCAGGGCAGCACCAGGACGGCGAACCAAGCCATTCCGATCACCGGCCGCAGTGCCAGCAGAAATCTTGCCGAGCGGTCGTAAACCGCCAGCGTGATTACCGTGAGCCCGGCGATCATCACGATGATGGGCCCCTTCAGCAGCACACCGGCAGCCAGCGCGGTCCAGAAGATGGCCGGCAGCGCCAGACCGCGCAGACCACCGCCTGGTGTGACGCGGCCGAGGTAGGCGCGCGCCAGCGCCCCCATGGCAGCGACGATGGTGAAGAGCAGGGCCGCATCGGTCTTGGCCAGCCGCGCCTCCACCATGAGCAGCAGCGAGCCAGCCATCATCAAGGCGGCCAGAAAGGCGTAGCGCCGCGGCAGGAAGGCCAGCGCGGTCCAGTAGGTCAGCAGCACCGCACCGACCGCGCCGACAAGAGACGGGATGCGGTAGAGCCAGATTCTGGTGCGCGCCTGCGGGATTTTCAGCGCCTCTCCGGCCATGACCGCGCCCGCCTGCAGCCAGTAGATGCCGACCGGCTTTTTGTAGCGGACCTCGTCCTGGAACCGGATGTCGACGAAATCGCCGGTTTCCACCATCTGCTTGGTGGCCTGGGCAAAGCGGGTCTCGTCGCGGTCGGTCGGCGGAATCTGGAAAAAGCCGGGCAGGAAGGCCAGCAGCGCGACCACGACGAGCGCGGAGACCGCGGCCGCGTGCGAGGCAGTGGCAAGCGTCAGCAGGCGGCCGATCGGATCGGCCGGCCAGGATGTCTGCGGCTCGGCGCGCGCCATCGTCGCCATCGGGTCTCGCCTCGCAAGTGCGCGCGACAATAGAGAAATCCTCATACGGGCGAAAGCGCGGCGGCCGCTAGTGCAGGCGCACCAGGACACTGTCGGCAGCGCCGCGCGCATCCATGACGGTGAGACGCACGAAGCCCGGACCATCGACCGGCACGAACAGGTTGCGCCGTCCTGCACGGGCGGCAAGCGGCACGCCGTTGACCAGGATGGTGAGCGGCTCGAGGCCGCCCTGCACCTTCAGCGCCACCGGTTCCGGCGCCGACCCCGTCGCCTGCACCAGCTCGAGCCGCGCGCCGTTGGGCGGGAACAGGATGCGTGGCGCATCGGCAACGGCGCCGGGCAGCTCGCCCTGGCGGAAGCGTTGCAGTGGCGGCGGCAGCTTGGCGCTGGTCGTGAAAACCGCGCCCCTGGGCGCAGGCGGCAGCGGCGCGATCGGCCTGCCCAGGCGGGCGAACGCGTCGAACAGGATCGGAGCCGCGGCAGTGCGGCCGATCAGGCCAGGCATAGGGGTGCCGTCCGGCCGCCCCACCCACACGCCGATCGTGATCTTGCCGTCGAAGCCGACCGACCAGGCATCGCGGTAGCCGTAGCTGGTGCCGGTCTTGAACGCGACCCGGCCGGCCGCCGCATGGGCAGGCGGCGGCGTTCCGAGCAGGACATTGGCCACATACCAGGCCGCCACCGGGTCGAGCAGCCGTTGCGGCGCCGGCGCAGGCGTGCCGGCGCTTTCATGCAGCGCCATGGTGGTGCCGCCGCGCGCCAAGCCGCCATAAAGCCGCGTCAGGTCGGCCAGCGTCACGCCGACGCCGCCGAGTCCCATGGCCAGCCCGGGCTGCTCGCCCTTGGGCAGGACCAGCGGTGCGCCGGCCTGGGCGAGGCGCGCGGTCAGGCGGCTGGCGCGCACGGCGTCGAGCACGGCGACGGCCGGAACGTTGAGCGAGAGCTGCAGGGCCTTGCGGATGGTGACCGTGCCCTGGAAGCTGGAATCGAAGTTCTCCGGCGCGTAGCTGCCGAAGCGGAGCGGACGGTCCTCGATCAACGTCTCCGGATGGATCAGCCCGTCCTCGAAACCGAGGCCATAGATGAACGGCTTCAGCGTCGATCCGGGCGAGCGCAGCGCCGCTGTCATGTCGACCTGGCCGGCGCGCGCCTCATCGAAATAGTCGGCCGACGCCACGCGGGCCAAAACCTCGCCGCTGGCATGGTCGAACGCCACGATAGCGACCGAGATTTGCGGGCCGAGCGCGCGGGCGCGCTCGCGCGCTAGGTCCTCGAGCCGGCGCTGCAGGTTGGCGTCGATGGTCAGCCGGTGCAGCGCGCGGTCGGGCGCCGCCGCCACCACCTGATCGGCCGCGTGCGGCGCCAGCGCCGGCATTTTCTGCCGCGCCGCCGGCACCGGCTCAGCCTTGGCCTGGGCGATCTCGTCGGCCGGCAGCAGGCCCGCCATGCGGTCGAGCACGCGGTCACGGGCGCTGCGGGCGGCGCTTTCGGCGCGATCAGGCCGCCGCGCCTCGGGCGACTGCGGCAGCGCCACCAGCAGCGCCGCCTCGCTCAAGCTCAGGCGGCGTGGCTCCTTGGCGAAATAGGCGAGCGAGGCGGCGCGAACGCCTTCGAGATTACCGCCATAAGGTGCGAGCGCGAGGTAGAGTGCAAGGATCTCGTCCTTGCTCAAGGCGCGCTCGAGCGCGACCGCGCGCACCACCTGGCGCAGCTTGGCGGCAAAGGTGCGGTCGGCGCGCGGCTCGAGCAGCCGCGCCACCTGCATGGTCAGGGTCGAGCCGCCCGAGACGATGCGGCCGTTGGCGACGAGTTGCCACGCCGCGCGGACGAGCGCCACTGGATCGACGCCGGGATGCGAGCGGAACCGCTTGTCCTCATAGGCGAACAGGAGCGCGAAGAAGCGCGGATCGACATCGCCGACGCCGACGGGCAGGCGCCAGCGGCCTTCCACCGTCGGGTATGGCCGAAGCAGTTTTCCGTCCCGGTCCACCACCAGCGTGGAGTACGCGAGGTCTTTGCCGGTTGGCACCGGGCCGAGCGAGACGATCCAGCCGGCTGCGGCAGCGAAAATGGCGACGACAGCGACAAACACAATTGCCAGCACGGAACGCCAGTGGGCCAGCCGAAGTCGGCCGGCTCCCTCATGGGAAGAGAAATGGGGTGAGGGGGAATCACGCAACGCCACAGCCCCCTCACCCGGCCGCTGCGCGGCCAACCGAAATCGCGGCACCACCGTGCGCATCAGCTTCACCTCGCCACCTCGATCTCCACCGTGCCGGTGGCGGTGCGGCCGAAGCGGTCGGGCCGGTACATGTCCTCCACATAGGCCTGCGGCAGCACGTAGCGGCCGGGCGACACCGCGCGCACCACGTAGGCGACCGCAAACATCGCCGGATCGCCGGCCTTGCGGTCGAACGCAGCGCTGAACCGGTCGTCGCGGAATTCGGAGTGCGCCGGCTCCACGGCGTTCTCGATCCACGAAAGGGTGCCGGTGTCGCCGGAGGAGACGAGGCGCGGATTGTCGATCTCAAAGCCAGCCGGCAGGTAGTCGGCCAGGATCAGGCGGGCGAACTTCGGCTGCGGCTCGGTGACCTTCAGCACCACGACGAAGCGCTGGTTCTGCTTCACCTTGGAGATCTCGGTCTTCTGGCCGTCGAGCGTGTAGTAGGCGCGCTCGATCTTGAAGCCGCGGTCGGCGGCGGGCTCCGGAACGAGTGGCGCGCCGGTGACCGAGACGACCGCCTGCAGCGGCGTGTCGCCCCTGTTCGTCACCTTGACTGGGCCGCCGGCGAGATCGGCCGCGCGGAAGGTGCGATAGAGCGGGCCCTGGCGCGCCTCGCCCGCCACATCGAGCGACACCGTGATTCCTTCCCGCGCGAGCGCACGCGCCGCCAGAACCAGCCAGGCATTCTCCTGGGTCGAGGTATAAGGCGTGATCCCGCGTGCCGCCTCGATCCGCTGCACCGCGTTGATGATGGTCGGACGCGGGCCGCCGCCTTCGGCCGCGAGCGTGACCAGGGCTGCGGCATCGCGCAGGGCCGAGCCATAGTCGGTGCGGCCGACCTCCGCGACCGGCTGCGGCGCAATGGACTCCAGCGCCGCCGCATAGACGCGCTCGGCCCGCACCTTGTCGCCGACCATGCTCAGCGCCGCCGCGATCTGCGCCTTGGCCATCGGCGTGGCCACATCGGCGAGTTTCGTGTCGGCGAGGTAGCGCAGGTCGCCGAGCGGCGCGACGCCGTTGCGCGCCAGCACGTAGAGCGCATAGGCGAGATTGCGGCCGCCGTCCTTGCGCGGCTCGCCCGCGATGCTGACGATGTTGCGCAGCCGGTCGAGGGCAAGGCGGAGCGCCACGTCGGGCACGGCAAAGCCGCGCTCGCGCGCCCGGGTGAGGAAGTCGGCCACATAGGCGTCGAGCCAGGCGTCGTCGCCGCCCGCCGTCCACAGGCCGAACGAGCCATCAGGGCCTTGCCGCGCCAGCACCCGATCGACGGCGTCGCGGATGCGCTGGTCGATCGCCGTGTCGAGCGCGAGATGCGCCTCGGACGCCAGTTCGTTGACATAGAGCAGCGGCAGTGCGCGGCTGATCACCTGCTCGGAACAGCCGAACGGGTAGCGGTCGAGCGCCGCCAGCAGCGCCGCCACGTCGAGCGCCGTCGACGGCCCGATGGACAAGGCGATGGATCCGGAGCCCGGCACCAGGTCGCTCAGCAGGTCGCTCGACACGGTCAGGCTCTCGGCGCGGGCGATCTCGCGCACAGTACGGCGCGCCAGCACCTGGGTGGCCGGCTTGGCGCCCAACGGATAGGCGCGTTCGAGATCGAAGCCGCCGGGGCCGGTGATGCGCACCGCTACCGTGCCGTTGCCGGCGCGCGCCGCGCTGAGCGGCAGCGCGATCCCGCCGCGCTGCTTGGGGGCGAGGCGCAGCGTCTGCGCCCCTTGCCCGACCGCGAACGGGCCGTCGCCCGTGACGGCGACGCGATACTCGCCGCCCTCGCCTTCGACGTTGTCGAGGTCGAGCCGCACGGTGCCGCGGTCGCCGGTGAGCAGGAAGCGCGGCAGCGTCGCGGTCAGCACCACCGGGTCGCGGACGATGACGTCGCCATGGGCGCGGCCGACCTTGCTGGCCGTCCACGCCACCGCCATCACGCGCACCGTGCCGGCAAAGGCCGGAATGTCGAACGCCACGTCGGCAGCGCCGTCCGGTCCGACCGTCACCAGGCCGGAATAGAGCGCCAGCGGCGGCTGCGTGGGCGGACTGCCTTCGAGCGCGGCGCCGGCGTCGCCGCCGGTGCGCACCTGGCCGACCGTGCCCTGCATGCCGTCGATGAGCTGGCCATAGAGGTCGCGGATCTCGGCGGTGAGCCGGCGCTGGCCGAGATAATAGTCGTCGGGCGCCGGCGGCTTGTAGTTGGTGAGATTGAGGATGCCGACGTCGACGGCGGCCACGATCACGCGTGCCTCCTCGCCGGCGGCGCCGTCCACTTTGACGGAAGCGCGCAGCGTGCCGCGCGGCCGCATGAGGTCGGGCAGCTTCAGCGCCACCGCAAGCGACTTCGCCGCGCGATCGATGGCGAACCAGCGCACGCCGATGGCGCGCCCGGGCATGCGGTTGGCCTGGGCGTCGAGCGGCCGCCGCAGCGTCGCCACCACGTAGGCGCCGCTGCCCCAATCGGCTCCCACGGTGAGCGGAATCTGGGCCGTGCCGGCCTGAATGTCGGCCACCTGGGTGGTGATGAGGCGGTCGCCGACCACCGCCAGGCTCACCTTGCCGGCGGTGCGCGCCGTCACGGCCACCGTGATGGTGTCGCCGGCGCGATATTCCGGCTTGTCGAGCGCGATCTCGAGGAGGTCGGGCGTGTCGGCGGAGGACTCGGCGTAGAAGCCGGAGTCGAACACGACCGAGGTCGTGGGTCCGGCCGGATCAGCGGCCGCGACTTCCAGCCGGTAGCGCCCCCATGTCACCGGCACGACGATGCGGCCGGCCCGATCGGCGGCGACATCCACCGTTCCATCGGCGATGCGGCGCGTCGACTTCACCGCCTCGTAGCTCCAGCGCCCGTCCTGGCGGTACCACTGGAACCGGGTTTCGACCTTCAACAGATCCCAGCGCAGGCCGGAGCGCGGCAGCGTCGCGCCGTCGGGCGCCGCGACGGTCACGTCGAAGCCCGCGGTCTCGCCCTCGCCCACCGATTTGCCCGAAAACAGCGGCTTGACGCCAATCATGGTGGCGGCCGGCGTCACCGGCAGCGTCAGCTTGCGCTCGACCGCGCGGCCGCCGGGCTCGGCCAGGCGCACCGTCACCCCGGCTTCGAGCGGCCCCGTGGACTGGGGCAGCTTGTCCAGCGCAACGGTAAAGCGTGTCCGGCCCTGGGCGTCGGTTTCGGGAATATCGCCCAGCGACTGCCCTTCGCTCGTCACCTGTTCGTCGTCGAGCCCGAACTGGTAGCCGGCAAAACCGGGCCGCTCCTTGGCGGGCGCAATGGTCACGTCGCCCTGCACCTCCAGGCCCGACGCCGGCGCGCCATAGAGATAGCGGCCGTCCAGCGTGACCTCGGCCGGCGCCGTCTTGGCGATGCGGGTCGCTCCGGTCTTGAGGTCGAACTCCAGGCGGTCCGGCACGTAGTCCTCGACCATGAACGTGGTCTCGCCCACGGCCGGGCGCTTCGGATCGGTATGCGCGCGCACGTGCCAGGTGCCGGTCGGCGCCGAGGAGACGAGCGGCAGGCTCAAGGATCGCCCGCCAAGGCCCTGGTCGGGCAGCGTTACGCGGCGGTATTCGACCCCGTCCGGGCGCTCGACGATCAGCGTGAGCGGGACGCCGGCTGCCGCGACGCTGTTGGCGTCGCGCAGCAGCGCCGTGAGGTGCACGGTCTCGCCCGAGCGGTAGACGCCGCGCTCGGCGTAGACGAAGGCATCGAGGCCGGCCGGCATGGCGCGCCCGGCCACGCCGCGGTCGGACAGGTCGAAGGCCGGGCCCTTGAGGTTTAGGAAGGCATAGTCGGTCTGCTCGGCCGCAACGATCATGGCCGGCGCGAGACCGCCCTCGCCGCGCGCCAGCCCGGCCTCGAAGCGGACGAAGCCGGCGGCATCGCTGGTCCGCGTGGCCAGGACCTCGTTGTTGCGGGCGATCAGCCGCACCTCGACGCCGGCCTTGGTCTCGGTCGTGGCCAGCGAATGGACGAAAACGTTGACGCCGTCATTGCCCGAGAAGGCGGTGAGGCCGAGGTCGGAGACGATGAACCACTGGGTCGCCAGGTCTTCATAGTCGGACGATTTCGCCGCTCCGGCCGGCTCGGCTGACATGACGTAGACGCCGGGCTGCAGCTCGCCGACCGTCTGGTCGATCGGGAATGCCGTGGTGATGTCGGCGTTGAGCGTCGGCTCGACCTTGAGTTCGCCCCCCCACACCTTGCCGCCGCGCTGCTCCGCGAGCCGCTCCAGCTCATAGCGGTCGAGGTTGCGCTGGAAGTCGCGGCCGAGCACCGTGTTGAGGAGGTTGCGGTCACCGATGCGGAAAATCTGCACCTTCACGGTGTCGGTATTGACGCTCACCACCGGGATGCCGCGCTGGCCGGTGCGCGGCAGCACGTAGGCCTTGCCGGTGAAGCGCGCGAACGGCTTGCGGTCGCGCACGTAGATGGTGAAGTCGACCGACTTGGACAATGTCTCCTTGACCACCGACGGCAGGCCGGTGCGCAGCGTGACGGAATAGCGCTCGCCGTGGCGCAGGCCCTCGACACAGAGCTGCTTCTCCTCGGCCGAGAGCGCCGGCTTGTCCTGGCCAGCCAGCGCCACGAAGGGCGAGAAGTCGGTGCGCCGGCCCGGCAGTTCCTCGGAGAACTGGAAGCAGGCGCGCGGCGAGGTGGCGTCGGAATCCACCGTGTAATCGACGACGCGGAAGCCGTGGTCTTCGCGCAGGCGCTCGTACATGGCGCGGGTCTCGGCCACCTCGCGCAGCTCGAGCGCAAGCCGCAGCGCGTCGAGCGCCGGGCGCCAGATGCGGCGGTCGGCAAAGGTGCGGCCGACGACGGTGAGGCTCTCCGCCTCCTCGTTGCGGTTGCCGGCGCGTTGATAGGCCACGTAGGCGGCGGTGCCGGCGCGCTCGAGCAGCACGCCGCGCTCGCGGTCGTCGCTCGGACGGATCTGCTGGATGGTGCGGGCGAGGCGCAGCCAGTTGGCGGCGTCGTTCGGGGCGATCGTCACGATCTGGCCGAGCACCTGCATGCCGGCGCGGTTGTCGCGCCGCTCGAACGCCGCGTCCGCCTCGCGCCGCAGGGTCGCCAGCGGCTTCGCCACGGTGCCGGCGTCCTGCTTGATCTGCGCCTCGAGCTTGATCGCGGCATCGGCGAGGTCGTCGCGCTGGAATGGCTTGTCGGCGGCAATGGCTGAAAAAGACACAAAGCTAACGAGCGCGGCAAAGACGCCGACGCGAAGAGACGCGCGCATCGCGAAAGACCTCCCTCCCCGGAGCTGGGGCTGCGGCGAGTGGAACCCTGAATCGTGTCGAGGTCGTGACTTTTTACGGCAGTCCGACGTTGCCTGGGCCGCGGACGAGAGGCACGACATTTCAATGCCTTGGCCAAGCACGCTGAGAAACCGATGCGGATGACAATCGCCTGCCAGTTGCGCCGCGCACAGGCGCGCGCCGCGCCCGCGAGTCGGCCCCTTGCGCGCTCCGTGGCGAGCACCGGTGCATGATGCCGGAAAACCGTCTAAGGTTGTGGCAAGGCGCCCCGACAAGGCGCAACGCGACTAAAACGCGACTAATGCGAGGAGGAATGCATGTCGCAGAATCGGAGGACGTTTCTGAGAACCACGGCGCTCGCCGGTGCCGCGGCGGCAGGTGCAGGGCTGGCGGCCCCGGCCCTGGCGCAACGGACAGCGGCGCCGACCACCGGTGCGCAGCAACTGCCGCGCGACCTCACCCTGGCGACGCTGCGGCGCGCCGGCGGCTACGGCCTCGGCGTACGCAGCGAGCGCGGCATCCTCGACGTGACGGCGGCCGAGCAGGAGTTCCGCGAGAACGCGCCGACCACCATCGAGGCGCTGCTGCGCGGCGAGCGCGACGCCAACAGCCTCAAGCGCCTG
>DATFWC010000013.1:0-27304 GCA_035259885.1 Xanthobacteraceae bacterium | reverse complement strand
GTCGCCTCGCCGCCGGCGGTGATCAACGCCGTGCTCGATGCGCTGAAACCGCTCGGCGTCGACCACATCGACATGCCGGCGACGGCCGCCAAGGTGTGGGAGACCTTGCGCAACGCCAAGGCGGCTTGAGTCGTTAGAGCGCGGGACGCCTCACAACTCCCACACCTGGCCGGGCTTGAGCGTGCGGAACGTGTCCGGCGCGATGCGGTGCCGCGTGAGCGCGTCTGCCAGCGCCATCACCGGCGCGTCGATCGCCTCGTCGGTAAGCTGAAAGGTGCCGTGGTGATGGGCGAGCGCCACCTCGGCGCCGCAATCGAGAAAAGCGTTCACTGCCTCCTCGGGATTCATGTGCTGGTCGCGCATGAACCAGCGCGGCTCGTAGGCGCCGATCGGCAGGATGGCGAGGCGGAACGGCCCGTACAGCCCGCGCGCCTCGCGGAAGCGGAAGCCATCGCCATAGCCGGAGTCGGCCACGTGATAGATGCGCCCGGCCGGCGTCGCGATGATGAAGGCGGCCCACAGCGCCTTGTTGCGGTCGAACACGCCGCGCGCCGACCAGTGGCGCATGGGCGCCAGCGTGACGTCGATATCGGCGGAAAGCTTGACGCGCTCGCCCCAGTCGAAAGCCTCCACCATGATCGCAGGATCGTACGCCTGCATGATGCTGTCGTTGCCGAGCGGCGTGATGACGCGTGGGCGGTGCACCGCCGCAAGGCGCGACAGCGTCGCGATGTCGAGATGGTCGTAGTGGTTGTGCGAGACCAGGATCACGTCGATCTTCGGCAGGGCGTCGAACGCGATGCCTGGATCGTTCACGCGTTTGGGTCCGGCGAAGTCGACCGGCGAGACGCGTTCCGACCACACCGGATCGATCAGGATGTTGAGCCCGCCGGTCTGCAGCAGCACGCTGGCATGGCCGACGAAGGAGACGCGCAACGCGCTGCCGTCGACGCGTGCCGGCGGCGTGTCGACGTAGGCGCTCGGCGCCGACCCGGCCCAGGCGACGCGGCCGCCGCGTATCGACCACCAGCGCAGCAGGTCGGGCAGGCTTTTCGGCGCCACGCCGTGCGGGTCGACGAAGCGCAGCCCGTTGAAATGATCCGAGATGGCGCCCTCGTAGTAGCGCGCCTGGGCGGCGCGGGCGCTGGCGACGCCGCCGGCGGCGGCAGCCACCGCGCTCAGGCCGGTGATGAGACGACGGCGGGTGAACCTCATGCGGGGATGCAGCCTAGCGATAACAGGGACGAATTTGCGGCAAATTCACCATACGGGATGCGATTGACATCGCGGCGACGGGCCGCATGCTGGACGCGACTTCATGAATAAAACGCGAACCCGGGGAGGAGATATTGAGGCGAATCGCGATAGCGCTCGTCGCCGTCCTGGGCGTCCTAGCGCCCGAGGCGGGCATCGCGCAAGTCTATCCCGACCGGTCGGTGCGCATGGTGGTGGCGTTCTCGGCCGGCGGCACGCTCGATACGCTCGCCCGCATCATCGCGCAGAAGCTTGGCGACGCGTGGGGCCAGTCGGTCGTCATCGAGAACCGGCCGGGTGCCGGCGGCAACATCGGCGCCGCGGCGGCGGCGCAGGCAGCGCCCGACGGCTACACCCTGCATTTCGGCGCCCAGTCGCTCGCCGTGAACGTCACCATTGCGCCGCACAAGGGCTTTGATCCGGTCAAGGATTTTGATCCCGTCGTGCTGGTGGCCACCGCCCAGGACGTGCTGATGGTGCCGGCCAATTCGCCGTTCAAGACCGTCAGGGAGCTGATCGACTACGCCAAGGCGCATCCCGGGCAATTGGACTATGCCTCGGCCGGCCAGGGCTCGAGCGGGCATCTCGCCACCGTGATGTTTTCCGAACTGGCCGGCATCAAGCTCCAGCACGTGCCCTACGCGTCGCAGCCGCAGGCCATCACGGACATCATGTCGGGACGGATCTCGCTGTGGATCACCACGCTCGGCGGCCAGATCGGCAACATCAAGGCCGGCAAGGTGCGGCCGCTGGCGGTGTCCGGCTCGGCCCGGTCGGAACAGTTCCCCGACGTCCCGACCTTCCGCGAAAGCGGCATCGGCTTCGTGGACGAGACCAGCTGGTACGGCATTTTCGCCCCGAGCGGCACGCCGAAGGACGCGACGGCAAAGATCAACCGGGACGTCAACCGCATCCTGGCGCTGCCCGACATGCACGAGCGCGCCGTCACGCTTGGCTTCCGCTGGTTCGGCGGCCCGCCGGAAAAGCTCGCCGAGATGCTGAAAAGCGAGATCGCCAAGTGGGCCGAGGTGGCAAAACGCGCCGACATGACGGCGAAATGACCCGTCCCGGCAGCCTTGACGCTGGCGTCCGCAACTCCTAGGTTCCCGGCGCTCTCGTTGAGGATTTGACGCAAAGAGCAGCCGACCGGCCCTGCGTGGCCGGAGGTCAACGCCCGACAGCGCGATGCGCCCTCGGGCGCCGTTGGTGTTTGGAATGTCGTCGTCGTCATTGCCGGGCTTGACCCGGCAATCCATCTAACGATCGAGGATGGATGCCCGGGTCGGGCCGGGGCATGACGAGGGAAGGACAAAGGCAGTTCAGCATGTTCGACAGCCTGTCGGAACGACTGTCCGGCATTCTCGACCGCCTCACGCGGCGCGGCGCGCTCACCGAAGCCGACGTCGACACGGCGCTGCGCGAGGTGCGGCGCGCGCTGATCGAGGCCGACGTGGCGCTCGACGTGGCGCGCGCCTTCGTCGACGGCGTGCGGGCGCGCGCCGTCGGCGTCGAGGTGGTCCGGTCGGTCACGCCCGGGCAGATGGTCGTCAAGATCGTTCACGACCAGCTGATCGAGACGCTGGGCTCGGACTCGCAGAGCATCGACCTCAATGCGCCGGCGCCGGTGCCGATCATGCTGGTCGGCCTGCAGGGCTCGGGCAAGACCACGACCGCCGCCAAGCTCGCCAAGCGCTTGACCGAGACGGCGCGCCGCAAGGTGCTGATGGCGTCGCTGGACGTGCGCCGGCCGGCCGCCATGGAGCAGCTCGCGGTGCTCGGCCAGCAGGTCGCGGTCGACACGCTGCCGATCGTCGCCGGCCAGCAGCCGGTGCAGATCGCGCGCCGCGCGCTGGAGGCCGGCCGTCTCGGCGGCTACGACGTCGTCATCCTCGATACCGCCGGCCGCACGACGCTCGACGAGGCCATGATGGCGGAGGCGGCCGAGGTCAAGCGCGCCGCCAGCCCGCACGAGGTGCTGCTGGTCGCCGACGCGCTCACGGGCCAGGACGCCGTGAATCTGGCGCGCGCCTTCAATGAGCGCGTGGGCCTCACCGGCATCGTGCTAACCCGCGTCGACGGCGACGGCCGCGGCGGCGCGGCGCTGTCCATGCGCGCCGTCACGGCGCGGCCGATCAAGCTCATCGGCACCGGTGAGAAGCTCGACGCCCTGGAGGACTTTTACCCCGCCCGCATCGCGGACCGCATCCTCGGCATGGGCGACATCATCTCGCTGGTCGAGAAGGCGGCCGCCACCATCGATGCCGAGAAGGCGGCGCGGGTGGCCGAGAAGATGCGCAAGGGCGCCTTCGACCTCGGCGACCTGCGCGAGCAGCTCACGCAGATGACCATGATGGGCGGCCTGACCGGCCTGATGGGCATGCTGCCGGGCATCGCCAAGATGAAGAATCAGCTCGCCGCCGCCAATCTCGACGAGCGCGTGCTCAAGCGGCAGATCGCCATCATCGATTCCATGACGCCACAGGAGCGGCGCAGTCCCGATGTGCTGAAGGCGAGCCGCAAGAAGCGCATCGCGGCCGGTTCCGGCACCAGGGTCGAGGACATCAACCGCCTGCTCAAGATGCACCGGACCATGGCCGACATGATGAAAGCCATGGGCGGCGGCAAGCGCGGGCCGCTAGCGGCGCTCGGCAACCTGATGGGCTTCGGCGGCGGCATGCCGTCGCCCGAGCAGCTTGCCGAGATGGCGCAGAAGATGCCGGGCGGCGTGCCCGGGTTGCCGCCAGGCGGATCGCCCGGCGCGCCGTCCCCTCAAGGCCTGCCGCCGGGGCTGCCGAAAAACATGCCGGGCCTGCCGCCCAATCTTCCCGGCCTTCCGGGCCTTGGCGGCGGCAAGCTGCCGGGCCTGGGCGGATTTCCCGGACTGGGAAAGAAGAAATGACTTTGACGCACTGACATCGACTCGAGAAAGGACGAAAAATGTCTCTGAAGATCCGGCTCGCCCGTGCGGGCTCCAAGAAGCGGCCGTTCTACCACGTGGTGGTCGCCGACTCGCGCAGCCCGCGCGACGGCCGCTTCATCGAGCGGCTCGGCTTCTTCTCGCCGCTGACGCCGCGCGAGCAGGCGGAGCACCGCCTCAAGCTCGACCTCGACAAGGTGAAGAGCTGGATCGCCAAGGGCGCGCAGCCGAGCGACCGCGTGCTGCGCTTCCTCGACGAGGCCGGCGTGATGAAGCGCGCGCCGCGCAACAATCCGCAGAAGGCCAAGCCGAAGAAGAAGGCGCAGGAGCGCGCCGCCGCCGGCAAGGCGGAGGGCGGTCAAGCCGCACCGGCCGCGCCCGCCGCGACCTGATGGGCGGCCGCGTTCTCGTCGCGCAGATCGGGGCCGCTCACGGCTTGCGCGGCGAGGTGCGGTTGTGGTCGTTCACCGAAGATCCGATGGCCGTCAGGGATTTTGCGCTGGAAAGCGAAGACGGCAGGATCTTCACCATCGAAGCCTTGCGGCCGGCCAAGAATTTTTTCGTCGCGCGCCTGGCCGGCGTGGCGGACCGCGCCGCGGCGGAAGCCTTGCGCAACTGCAAGCTCTACGTGGCGCGCGAGCGGCTGCCGCAGCCCGAAGCGAACGAGTTCTATCACGCCGATCTGATCGGGCTGGCGGCGGTGACCGCCGACGGAAGCGCGCTCGGCACCGTGCTGGCGATCCACAATTACGGCGCCGGCGATGTCATCGAGATCAAGCCCGCGCGCGGCGCCACTGTGCTGGTGCCGTTCACCGACGCGGTGGTGCCGACGATCGACCTCGCGGCCGGCCGGCTGGTCGTCAATCCGCCGGACGGCGCCTTCGATGTGCGCGAAGCGCAGCCGGGTGAATAGACGATGGCGTGGCGCGCCAGCGTGCTCACCATTTTTCCGGACATGTTTCCCGGACCGCTCGGCCTGAGCCTCGCCGGTAAGGCGCTGAGCGCCGGCATCTGGGCGCTGGACACGATCGACATCCGCCAGCATGCCACCGACAAGCACCGCTCGGTGGACGACACGCCGGCCGGCGGTGGCCCCGGCATGGTGATGCGGCCCGACGTACTGGCCCGCGCCATCGATGCGATTGCCGACGACCGGCCGCGCCTGCTGATGAGCCCGCGCGGCCGGCCGCTCACGCAGGCGCGCGTGCAAGCGCTCGCCGCGAAGGACGGCGTGATCATCGTGTGCGGCCGCTTCGAAGGCGTCGACGAACGCGTGATTCTCGCGCGCGACCTCGAAGAAATTTCCGTCGGCGATTACGTGCTGTCAGGCGGTGAGATCGCCGCGATGGCGCTGATCGATGCCTGTGTGCGGCTCCTGCCCGGCGTCATGGGCAAGGAAACGTCGGGCGTCGAGGAGAGCTTTGTGGCCGGGCTGCTCGAATATCCGCAATACACGCGGCCGGCCGTGTGGGAGGGCCAAAAGATTCCCGACGTGCTGATCTCGGGCGATCATGCCAAGGTCGCGGCCTTCCGCCGCGCCGAAGCCGAGCGGCTTACGCGCGAGCGGCGGCCCGACCTGTGGGCGCGCCGAACGGGCCGTCCCCGCCAAGCCGGGGACCAATGACCATGGCCGAGACGCGGCCGTCGGCCGGCTCCTTGGTATGAGGGGTGAGCCCGCCTTTGCCCAGGCGGTCCTCACCCTGGGCGCCAGGATTCGAACCTGGGAATAGACGTTAATTGCCCCGATTCAATCGACGCAGCCGGGCGATCGCTTCCGAGGAACCTAGCTCCGCGGCCTGCCTATACCAGGATCTCGCTTCATCCGGATCGGGCGCAAAACCGACCACGCGTAGCTCAGCCATTACGAAGGGATCATATGTCTTACCTAGCGCAACGGCGGCCTCTGCGTTCCCCGACGTGGCTGCGCGGCGCAATATCAAACGTGCCGCGGCTATGTCGCCGGTCTGCAGCAAATAATTGCCGCGTCTGACCATAATCGTGATTTCTTCCGGGCTTATCGGCGGCGAGGCGGCTGGTGCGCTGGCAGGAGCAGGACGCGCCGGCCTGGATGGCGCCGCAGGCGCAGCCGATGAAACAGGTCCGTCGGGGTTTGCGAGCGCAATACGAGGTCGATCCCCTTGGGTCGCCTGATCTCCGGCTGTTTTTGCGGCTTCCGCCTTAGCAACGCGCTCCGCCTGCTCCCGAGCTATCCGCGCTCTTTCTTCCTGTTCTGCGGCAAGCCGTTCTCGTTCCCGCCGCTCCTGAAGGTCGCGTTCGGCTTGCTCACGGGCTAGACGCTGGCGCTCGCGCAAGGCTGACTGCGCGTCCGCGAACTCGATTGCTGCGAGGCGGTCGCGTGCGTCTGGCACGAGCGCGCTTGCTGGATACTTGGCAAGAAAATCCCGCAGCCGGAAAGACTCGCGGGAGTTCCTGATCTTGCTCCAGGCCTCGACATCGGTGTCGCGAGTGTTCACATAAAATTCGCCAATGAGTGACACCGACAATTCCGGTACTTGGCGTCCTTCGGTGGCGCGGCTCACGTCCGCCGCGACACGGCGGAACATGGTGCCGATTTCGACGCGTGGCTCCCTGATCTGTCTGATCAAAGCAGCAGTGAACGGACTGTTACGTCCATCTCCGTCCACAGCGATTTGATTTTGCCGGGTGGAGTAGGCGATGACCATGCCGCGAGCGGGATCAACTCGGGAAAGACCTCGGGTCACCATCGCATCTCGCGACGAGCTTACTCGTGAAAGACGGTCCGCAAGCGGATTGTTCCGGCAAGCATCAAGCACGAGAATTTTGACTCCTCGCGCACGTTCCAGGACGAACAGGACATCGTCCAGGCGCGTCAGCTCGAAATTAAGATTGAACTCGTCTTCGAGTTTTGCGTCCACCGGCATCAAGTAGTTTTGACCACGATACTGAACGCCATGCCCGGCAAAGTAGAACATTGCCGCATCAGCATCCTGAGCGAGCCGGGCGAATTTGGCGATCGCACTTTCCATCCCTCGCTTGTCGAGATCGCGCTCGAGCAGCACGACGGTAAAGCCGACCTCATCGAGGGCTCCGGCCAAATCGTGTGCATCGTTGACGGGGTTCGGTAGGGCCGCTGTGCTTCTGTAAGCAGAGTTGCCGATGATCAACGCGACACGCCTGTCAGTCTGTGCCTGACAAACTGAGGTCCAAAGCAACATCGCGCCCATTCCCAACAACAGGCGCAAGGTGCTTACGACTGCACGAGATGGAGCCACCACCGCTCCTTTGGGGTTCGCGCAAGCGGACGAGATGAATAGAATAGCAGAGTGCGGCAAATCGGCAATCAACCGAATGTTGCTGCGCCGGCCACTCTGACGTGGCGCGGCGTGCCCAGCCCCGAGCTGTGGAATGCGATAGCGGCGAACTATTTTGACCGTGGGCCGCGCTCCCTGCGAGAGCGTGGCTATCCATCCATGGGGCGGGGTGCTCAGGACGAGCCGCGACGCTAACATCGGTTGCGAATGAACATTCTGCTCAAGCGCATCCTGGTCGTGCTGGCGGCCTTTCTTGTCGCCAGCTTTGTCGCCGCTTTCGTCATCGCGTTTGCCGTGCTGATGGAGTGGCAGGAGATCTTTTCTACCGGCGGCAGCACCGGCGCCGGATGGCTTCTGGTCGGCATCTTCGGCTTCGTGGTGTCGTTCAAGGCCCTGCTGCCGGCAGTGGTGCTGATCGCCCTGACCGAGAGCTTTGCCATTCGCTCGGTGCTGTTCTATGCGGTGGCCGGCGGCGCCGGCCTGGTGGGGCTCTATCACGGCCTTGGCCTCGCCGCGCACGACGTCCTGGTCGGACGCGATCTCGAGATCATGGCGGGTGCCGGCATCGCGGCCGGCTTCGTCTACTGGGCGCTCGCCGGCCGCAAGGCCGGCTGCTGGCGCGAACCGGACGCGTCCTCAGTCGGTGCGTGACAACACCAGCCGCAGCGCCAGCGCCGCCATCAGCCCGGCGAACAGCCAGTCGAAGGCGCGCATGATCCGGCCGGAGCGGCGGAGCGTCGCCACCACGCGATCGGCCGCCACGATCAGCCCGGCGCAGATCGGCACGGCGAGCGCGATGAAATACAGCCCGAGGAAGGTCAGCTTGGCGCCCGCCTGCGGGTCGGTGGCGGCGACGAATTGCGGCAGGAACGTCAGGAAGAACATGACGATCTTGGGGTTGAGCAGGTTGACGCCGAGCCCCATCAGGTAGGCGCGGTGGAGCGGCCGCCGATCTGTGGCGCCGGCGTCGAGGGTGACCGCCGTTCCGTGACGCAGCGCCTGGAGCCCCAGCCACAGGAGATATGCCGCGCCCGCGACCTTGATGGCGACGAACGCCCCGGCCGAGGCCGCCAGCAAGGCCGAAAGCCCGACCGCCGCCAGCATCGTGTGCACGAGCAGGCCGGTTGCCACGCCGAGCATCGCCGCCAGGCCTCGGGCGCGTCCGCCGCGCAAGGTTTCGCCCAGGAACAATGTCATGTCGGGGCCGGGCGTGAAGATCAGCACCACCGCCGCCGCCGTGAAGGCGGCCAGAACGTCAGGGTTGGGCAGGACCGTCATGAGCATCTCGCATCCGATCGTAGCTCAGCGCGATGGGCGCGTCGTGCGTGCCGCGCCGCCGGCCGGCGAGTGGGACGCGGGCGTGGGCCGCGGCGGCCGCCTTTGCGGCCGTTTGCCGTTTGACGGCCGCCGTCCGGTTCGTGAAACTCAGCCCAAACCTGACAGGGAGGAAACGATGCAGCGGGCACTTTTCGGTCTTGGCAGCCTGATCGCGGTCGCCGCCGCGGCCGCCTTCGCGGCTCCGGCGCACGCGCAACAGCCGCTTAAGATCGGCATGATCATGCCTTACACCGGCCAGTTCACCGACACGGCCGCGCAGATGGACAATGCCATCAAGCTGTACATGAAGCAGCATGGCGACGTGGTGGCCGGCCGCAAGATCGAGGTCATCCGCAAGGACACCGGCGGCGTCGCGCCGGATGTCGCCAAGCGCATCGCGCGCGAGTACGTCGTCAACGACAACGTCGACATCCTGGCCGGCTTCGTGCTGACACCGAACGCGCTGGCCGCCGGAGACGTCTCGGCCGAGGCGAAGAAATTCATGGTGGTGATGAATGCCGCCACCTCCATCATCACCACCAAGTCGCCCTATATGACGCGGTCGTCACTCACGCTGCCGCAGTTGATCGAGCCGTTCGGGGCGTGGGCGTACCGCAACGGCGTGCGCAGGATCTACACCATGGTGTCGGACTACGGGCCCGGACACGACGCCGAGGCGGCGTTCACGCGCACCTTCAAGGAGGCTGGCGGCGAGGTCATCGGGTCGGCGCGCTTCCCGGTTGCCAGCCCGGATTTCTCCGCCTTCGTGCAGCGCGCCAAGGATGCCGATCCGGAAGCGATCTTCATCTTCGCCCCCGGCGGGTCGCAGCCGGCCGCGCTGGGCAAGGCGCTGGTCGAGCGCGGCATCGACTTCAAGAAGACGAAGATCATGGGGCAGGGCGAGATCACCGACGAAAACGCCCTGCGCGGCCTGGGCGACGCGGCCCTCGGCATCATCACGGCCTACCACTACGACTACAATCACGACTCGGCGGCGAACAAGGAGTTCGTCAAGGCCTATCACGATGCCTATGGGCGCAACCCCGATATCTACTCGATCGGCGGCTGGGACGGGATGCAGGTCATCTACGAGGCCTTGAAGAAGACGGGCGGCAAGGCCGACGGCGACTCGCTGATCGCAGCCGCCAAGGGCATGCGCCTGGAGAGCCCGCGCGGACCGATCTCCATCGATCCGGAGACCCGCGACATCGTGCAGACCATCTACGTCCGGCGCGTCGAGAAGGTCGGCGGCCAACTGCGCAACGTCGAGATCGAGAAGATCGAGAACGTCAAGGATCCGGTGAAAGCGCGCATGAAGAATTAGCGCTTTCGGGACACGCAGATTAGCCACTTGCTTCACCTTTCCCACGTGCGGCAGGGCAATCGCATATGGCTCGCAAGTATCTCGGCTGTCATCCCGGGCGCAGCGCAGCACAGAGTGGTGCGCTGCAGACCCGGGACCCAAGTACCCCGGCATCAGAAAAAAAGGCACGGCAGGGGTAGTTGGATCCCGGCTCTCGCTACGCTTGGCCGGGATGACCACGGAGGAAACGGCGCCATATGCGATAGCCCTGTCGCAAGCGGGGCGAGGTGGAGCCGGCGGCGCCGCCTGTGCCATGTCCTTTTCGTCGGGCCGGCTTCCCCTGCTCGCGCTGCTCCGCTAGGACAGCGACATGCGTGTCCCGTCCCGTCCGTCAGCGGCATGAATCGCACCGGTCTCGCGATCGTGCTCGCGATTGCCGCGGTTGTCGGCCTCACGTTTGCCATTCGCCCCGATCTCGACATCGCCATTTCGCGCCTGTTCGATCCGGACCAGCGGGAGTTTCCGTTGCGCTTCCATCCGGTGCTGTCCTGGCTGCGCCAGGAGAGCATGTGGGTGGTGACGGCGCTGATCGCACCGGCGGTGGTTGCGCTCGCGGTCAAGCTCGTCCTGCCGTTCACGCGCATGCTGATGTCCGGACGCGCCGTCGTGTTCCTCATCGCGACGCTGATCATCGGCCCCGGCCTCATCGTCAACGTGACCATGAAGGACTACTGGCCGCGGTCACGCCCGATCGACGTGCCCGAGCTCGGCGGTAGCGAGAAGTTCGTGGCATGGTGGGATCCGCGCGGCGTCTGCCCGAAAAACTGCTCGTTCGTCGCGGGCGAAAGCGCGGGGGCGTTCTGGACGCTGGCGCCGGCCGCCCTGGCGCCGCCGCCGTGGCGTCCGCTCGCCTATGCGGCGGCGGTCGCCTTCGGCGTGGCCGTGAGCGCGCTGCGCATCGCCTTCGGCGGGCATTTCTTTACCGACACGGTCTTCGCCGGCGTGCTCATGTTCCTGATCGTATGGACCGGCCACGGCCTGATCTATCGCTGGCGCCCGACGCGCCTGTCCGACGCCGCGGTCGAGCGCACGCTCGAGCACATGACCCTGCCGGTCTGTCGCACCATCGCCGGCATCGCCGGTATGGTGACGCGTAGGAATAAGCGCTCGGGCGAGGTATAGTGCCGGGAACATTGCCGATGAGGCCGCGTTGAATCGCGGCAGTCAAGCTCAGGAGACAACAATGGCCAACCCGGCGGAGAGCGCCGCGACGTTTCGGCGGGACATCGAAACGGCCGGCGCCAACCTGAAGAAAGAGACCGAAGCGGCGGCGGGCCGCGTCGGCGAGGAATTTCAGCGGGCCAAGGAGAACATTGCCGACACCGCCTCGTCGGCGCGCGACGATCTGTCCGCCGATTTGCGCAAGCTGAGCAAGGACGTCGCCAACCTCAAGGATACGGTGACCGAGATGGTCAAGGCGCTCGGGTCCGATCTCGGCGAGGCGGCCAGCGGCCTCGGCGCCGAGATCGCCTCCTCGGCCAAGGATCACGCCGGCTCGGTGGTGGAGGAGCTCGAACGGGTGGCGCGGCGCAATCCGCTGGCAGTGGTGACCGGCGCGCTGTGCCTCGGCCTGGTGATCGGTCTGCTCAGCGGACGCCGTTGATGCTCGGCACCGTGCTGAGCCTGGTCGGGATCGACCTCAAGCGTCAGGTCCGCGAAAGCGCGACGACGGCGATCTTGGCGCTGGTCGGGGCGATCCTGATTCTGCTCGCCCTGGGTTTCGGCATCGCGGCGCTGTACCAGTGGCTCACGGTGCTTTACGGAACGCTGCCGGCGCTCGGCATTCTCGGCGGCGCCTTGGCGGTGCTCGGCATGTTGTTTCTCATCCTGGCGTTCTATCGGCCCAAGGGGCGGCGCAAGCGTGCCGCCGCTGTCAAGGCGGTGAACCTGCAGGACCCGGCCGCGGCCATTGCCCAGGCGACCGAGCAGGCGGTGAACAATGCCACCGGCGTGGTGCGCGAGGGCTCGCGCAAGCAGGTGTTCGGCGCCCTGGTCATCGCTGCCGTGGCCGGCTTTCTCATCGGCCGGCGACTGTAGCGTTCGGCGACGCCAGGCCGCGGCCCGTTCCGGAACGAATCGCGCGGCGTGCGCGTTCTCGCGTTGGAGCATTTGTGGCAGCCTGCCGTCGATAATGCTGCCGCATCGACTCTGGAATCTTACGCGATTTTGTCGGGAGTGAACGGCATGGATGCGCGTCGTTTGATGTTGCCGGCAGCGGCATTGGTCGGCGCCGCCGTGCTTGGACGGTTGATCGGACTCAAGGGCCTGGTGCGCGCCGGCGTGGCGGCGCTCACGGTGGCGAACGTGTCGAAGAGCGCCGGCTTGCTCACGGCCGGGCAGCGCGCCCCGGGTCAGCGCGCCGCCAGGCGCAACGGCGGCGCCGGCGGCGCCAAGCGCCACGGCCGCGCCGTGCGCAAGCGCCCGACGCGAAAATCGGCGGCGAAGAAAGCCGCTTCCGCTACGCACTAGAGCGAGATGACTTTTCTTCGAATCGCCATCTCGCTCTAAGTTATGCTTGGAGCATGATCTTTTCCGAAAACCGGTACCCACTTTTCGGGATCATGCTCTAACCTGCGCAGTCGAGAGGAAACGGGCGGCGCTAGCCGCGCGCGCGCCGGCGGCGGCGGACGTAATGCTCGAAACGGGCCGAGGCGTCGTCCTGGTCGGCCGCGGCTTCCATGAATTCGGCGGCGAGCAGACCAAGCTGTTCCGCCAGAACGGGATCATGGCAGACGCGCGACATATGCAGACAGGCCTGGGCTTGCTTCCGGTAATAGTCGGCCGTCGCCATGCGACCCCCTGGGAGCTCGAACGTCCGCCAGTAGGAAAACCCGGGTCTCGCGCGGTTGGTTCCCGGCGGCTGGCAGGACGTTCCACACGGCCGAAAAGTAAAGGCCGCCCGACCGGCGGCCCCGTTTCCTGGCTCGGCGCCCAGGTCAGTTATGCCAGAACAAGGCCAGCAGAATGATGATCGGAAGCGGAACTCCAAGCAGCCAAAACAATAACCCCCGGCCAAATCCCATGGCGATCTCCTCTTGCTTATCTCCTCCGGACGACAACGTCGCCAGGAATTGCCGGTTCCGGCCAAGGCGCGCCGCCCGGCGGATCGTGCTGGGCTGATCGGCAATGATACGTGCGAGATTCCGGCACTTTGTCGGGAACCCGCCTCTGGCCACAATCGTTTGACCAGGGAGGGGCAAGAGGCCGATGTCATGCCTCAATTGACGAGAGCAGAAAAAATCGACCTGGTGAGAAGATATCTCGGTGAGGAAGGCCTCGACCAAGAGCCCATGCACCACGGTCTCGATCGTCTGTTTGACGATCCGAAGGTCCGCGAGCGGGTCGGCGAGGCCATCGCCGGCGCCCTGTTGGGTCGCCGCGTCGACTAGCGCGTTGGGCACGACTTTCTGCCCGAGCGCTTGCTGCAAGCCTCGAGATGCGGGCGGCTACGCCCGGACGGCGGTCTTGATCTTACGGCCGGCGCGCTCGTTAATAGCGAGCGGACGCAGGGATATGGCAGCATGGCGTACGGGGTGGTGCGGATCGGGGTTGCGGCGGCGCTCGTTCTGACCGCGTCCAATTGCGCCCGGGCGCAGGCGGATGTGTTCCCCGGCAAGACCGTGCAGATGATCATCGGCTTCGGGGCGGGCGGCGGCTATGACACGTGGGGCCGCACGGTGGCGCGCCACATCGGCAAGCACCTGCCGGGCAAGCCGCAGGTCATTCCGCAGAACATGCCCGGGGCCGGCAGTTTCGTCGCCACCAGCCACCTGTACAACGTCGCACCCAAGGACGGGACGGTGCTCGGCATCATCGCGCGCGATGCGGCGCTTGGTCCGCTCACCGGCGCGCCGGGCGCGCGGTTCGACGCCACAAAACTCTCTTGGATCGGAACGCCCACGAAGGAGACCAATGTCTGCATCGCGTTCCATACCGCCAAGGTGAAGACCGCGCAGGATCTGTTCGCGCACGAACTGATCGTCGGCGACACCGGGCCGGGCACGGGCACGCGCGCCTACCCGAAGGCGCTCAACGAGCTGATCGGAACGAAGTTCAAGGTGGTCGGCGGCTTTCCCTCGTCGGTCGAGGTGTTTCTGGCCATGGAGCGTGGCGAGGTCGAAGGCATCTGCGAAAGTCTCGACAGCGTGCGCAACAAGCGCCCCGACTGGATTGCGAAAAAGACCATCGCGGTCCTGTTCCAGGGCGGTGTCGCGCCCGATCCCGAGCTCAAGGACGTTCCGTTCGTGCTCGACCTGGCGCGCAACGCGGAGCAGAAGGAGGCGATCGAGTTCCTCTATGCCGGCCAGGGCATCGGGCGCCCGTTCGTGGCGCCACCCGGCCTGCCGCCCGACCGGTTGCAAATGCTGCGCGACGCCTTCAACGCGACGATGAAGGACGCAGAGTTCCTGGCCGATGCGCAAAGGAGCAAGCTCGACGTCGATCCCGAGGACGGCGAGCACCTCGCCGCCCTGATCGCGCACATCTATGCCACGCCCAAGCCGATCGTCGACAGGATCGGAACGCTGGTCAAATGATGGGATGACGAAGAGACGTCACCAGCGGCCGTAGCCAAAGAAAGGCTGGTAGGCGTAGGAGCGGCTGCCGGAAAAATATTGGCCGCCATAGGGGTTGCCGGGTGCCGCGTGACCATACGCGTAGGCGGGACCATGGCTGTCGCGCGGCTTGCGGCGGGCGATATGGGTCCGCTTTTTGGGCTTCGCGGCAGCCTGATGCGTCCGCTTCGTGCCTTCCCCGTGTACCCACTTTGTGTCTTCCACGGTGGGCACGAGTTCGATGCCCGTCACGTCTGGTGCAGGCTCGCCCGTCGGGGTGGCCTGCGCCGCCGTCTGCGAGGCAGCCGCGCCTGTGGTAGCCGGTGCCTGCTTCACGGCCCGCACGGCCGGCGCGGTGCGCGCCGCCGCGGTCGTGTAGACCTTCGGCGGCTCCGGCTGCATGTACCAGCTCGTCCACCACAGGAGGGCGGCGAGCGCAGGGGCCATGACAAGGAAATAGGCGCGGATCGGCATGCCCGACAAACGCTCGTCCGCGCGTTTTAGTTCCTCGGTCGCCTGGCTTTACGCGGCGTTGCGGCCGGCGGCGCTGCCGATCAGCCCGGCGTCCACCAGCGCGGCGCGGATATCGTCGATCTCCTGCCGCGTCAGCTTGACCAGCGGCGGCCGCACCACCGCGCGCGGCAGCCGGCCCAGCAGCACCAGTGCCTCCTTCATGCGGTTGTGCATGTCGGCCCACGGCTCGCGGTAGAACACGCGCGCGAGCGGATAGATGCGGTCGTTGAGGCGCCGCGCCGCCGCGAGATCATCGGCCTGGATGGCGCGGAACAGTGCGGCCTGCAGATCGGCGATCACGCTGCCCGACCCCGACAGGAGGCCGTTGCAGCCAAGCACCAGCGAGCTCAGCAGCCACGCGCTGTGCGTGGTGAGCACGTTCACCGGCCGCGCCCGGCTTTGTAAGAGGCGCACGTGCATCTCGTGCTGCTGCACGTTGGCGCACCAGTCCTTGATGGCGCGCACGGTCGACACCTCGTCGGCGATGCGCGTCAGCGTGTCGATCGGATAGCCCTGGCCGGTGGCAAGCGGATACTGGAACACGATGATCGGCAGGTCGCTGGCGTCGGCGATGGCTTTGAAGTGGGCGACCGCCATACCCGGCGACTGGCCGAGCGTGAACGGCGCCGGCGGAAACACCAGGAGCGCGGAGGCGCCGCCGTCCTGGGCCATGCGGGCGATGCGCGCGGCCTCAAAACTGCCGTCGGCCCATACGCCGTTGACCAGCGGCAGGCTGCCGCCGATCTCGTCCTGGGCGATCGCCAGCACGCGGCGCTGCTCGTCGAAGCTGCACGAGGCGACTTCCGTGGAATGCGCGTTGATCGTGATGGCGGAGATGCCGTCCACCGCCGCGACATCGCGCAGATGGGCGCGGAAGCTCTTCTCGTCGATGGAAAAATCGTCGTTGAACGGCAGCAGCACGGCCGGGATGACGCCGTGCGGAACATACGTGGCGTGGCGTGGCATGGTCGCCTCCGGTGAGGCACGGTTTTTCGCACGCGCAGCAGGATGCGACAAGGGCGGCGTGCCGCTTGCGCCCCGCCCCCGGCGTCCCCACCTGAGGGCCCGGCCAGGAGGACCACGATGGCGCACACCTACGACTACGACTACGACTTCGCTACCGGCACGATCCGCGACGCGGCGTTCGCGCCCGGGCGCCGGGCCATCGTGGAACGGCTCGACCGGCTGGCGACGCTGCTCGACACCGCGCTGGTCATTCCCGGCACCAATATCCGGTTCGGCGCCGATGCGGTGGTGGGGCTGGTGCCCGGCATCGGTGACGTCGTCACGACCGTGCTGTCGGCTTATATCGTCTTCGAGGCGAGTCGACTCGGCGCTCCCGCCCACCTGATCGCCCGCATGATCGCGAACGTGGCGGTCGACTCGATGATTACCGCGGTCCCGGTGGCTGGCAGTGTTGCCGACGTGTTCTTCCGCGCCAACCGCCGCAACATGCGCATCCTGCGCGAATGGCTGGAGCGCGAAGGCCTCGTTTAAGGCGGTCCTGCGGCGGAACTCCGGCGGCCTTTCCGCGTTGCCTATCCGACATTCGGGTTTCGGAGGGAAAAGCGCCATGCGGGCGATATATGCCGGTGTGCTTGTGGCCGGGCTTGTTCTCGTTCCTGCCGCTGCCAGTGCGCAGGAGCGGATCGGCGATGCGGCGCTGGGCGCGCTCGCTGGTGCCGTTGTGGCGGGGCCGGTGGGCGCCGTGGCGGGCGGCGCCGTCGGCTATACGGCCGGGCCGCGCATTGCCCGCCGCATGGGTGTGAAACATCGCCGGCACGTGCGCCACGCGCGCCCGCAGCACCAGGCGGCGCGTTAGCGCATGATTGTGAGAGCATGATCCCGAAAAGGGCTGGATACCGGTTTTCGGAAAAGATCATGCTCCAAGCATAGTGGCGTCGCCATCGGCGCCGCAGCGTAGTGAGCGCGCCGCAATGGGGCTGAGCGCGCTCGCAAAAAGCCTCGGCCGTCCGGGCCGGGGCTTTTTGCTGCAAGCGCTCAGACGCGCCGCAGCAGGTCGGACGCCAAGTTGAGATCGTAGGCCGTCGTTTCGGCGATCACGCCGCGCTCGCCGGCCTGGATGGTCGCCACGCCGGTGAGCCCGAGCCGCGGCGCCTCGCGCCAGAATTTCAGGCCGAGACGGCTCGACGAATGATCCATCGGTCCGTGCAGCACGAAGGCCAGGTCGCGCGGCACCAGCGGGCCGCTTGCCGCCAGCCGCGCCTGCAGCGCGTCGAAATACTGCGGCAGTGACCAGCGCGTGAACAGCCCGACGAACGGATCGTCGAGGCGATAGCCGGGCGCCGTCGCGGCGATGATCTTGATCGGATCGGCCTCGGCCCAGCCGGCCAGGTAGCGATCGATCTGCGCCTGCCACGTGGAGGCAACGCGTTCGGATGCCGGCGTCGTCCGGCTGGCCGCACGCGGCGCCACATCCTCGGCCGGCGCGCGGCGCGTCCACGTGTCGGGCTCGTCCAGGACAGCAAGGCGCATGGATGATCTCCCGGCAAGCGCGATACCATGCTGGCCTGCCGACCCAGGTGAACTGGGTCACAGGGACGGCATGAATGTTCGGCCGCAAGGGCGACTGCCGGCTTGCGCAAAGCAACGTTGTCCCTATAGTCCGCGCGGATTTCAGGAGGAAATTCCTCCATCGCGCAGGATTTTAGATGCCTCCCACGTCTGTGAAGAAAGTCGTGCTCGCGTATTCCGGCGGGCTCGACACGTCGATCATCCTCAAGTGGCTGCAGACCACCTATCGCTGCGAGGTCGTGACCTTCACGGCCGATCTCGGCCAGGGCGAGGAGCTCGAGCCGGCGCGGCAGAAGGCGCTGCTGCTCGGCATCAAGCCGCAAAACATCTTCATCGAGGACCTGCGCGAAGAGTTCGTGCGCGACTACGTGTTCCCCATGTTCCGCGCCAACGCGGTGTACGAGGGCGAGTACCTGCTCGGCACCTCGATCGCGCGGCCGCTGATCGCCAAGAAGCAGATCGAGATCGCCGAAAAGGTCGGCGCCGACGCGGTGGCGCACGGCGCCACCGGCAAGGGCAACGATCAGGTGCGGTTCGAGCTCGGCTATTACGCGCTCAAGCCCGACATCACGGTGATCGCGCCATGGCGCGAATGGGATCTGCGCTCGCGCGAGCAGCTCATCGCCTTCGCCGAGGCGCACCAGATCCCGATCGCCAAGGACAAGCGCGGCGAGGCGCCGTTCTCGGTCGACGCCAACCTGCTGCACACCTCGTCGGAGGGAAAGGTTCTGGAGGATCCGAGCGCCGAGGTGCCGGATTACGTGTACTCGCGCACCGCCGACCCGGAGGCGGCGCCCGACACGCCGACCTATTGCCAGATCGACTTCGAGCGCGGCGACGCTGTCGCGGTCGACGGCGAGCGCCTGTCACCGGCGGCGCTGCTGGCGCGCCTCAACGAGCTCGGGCGGGCGAACGGCATCGGCCGCCTCGACCTGGTGGAGAACCGATTCGTCGGCATGAAGTCGCGCGGCATGTACGAGACGCCGGGTGGCACCATCCTGCTGGCGGCGCACCGTGGCATCGAGCAGATCACGCTCGACCGCGGTGCCGCCCACCTCAAGGACGAACTGATGCCGCGCTATGCGGAGCTCATCTACAACGGCTTCTGGTTTTCGCCCGAGCGCGAGATGCTGCAGGCGGCGATCGACCGGAGCCAGGAGCTGGTGAGCGGACAAGTGCGGCTCAAGCTGTACAAGGGCGGCGCCTGGGTGGTCGGGCGGACGAGCCCGTACTCGCTCTACGACCAGGACCTCGTCACCTTCGAGGAGGGCGCGGTCGCCTACGACCACCGCGACGCCGCCGGCTTCATCCGCCTCAACGCGCTGCGCCTGCGCACGCTTGGGCGCCGGCGGCAGAAGCTGGAGAAGCGGTCGTGAGCGGTGCTGTCGGTCGCAGGTAAGCGCGAGACTCGCCACTTGCTCCAC
Source organism: Xanthobacteraceae bacterium (assembly GCA_035259885.1). GTDB lineage: Bacteria > Pseudomonadota > Alphaproteobacteria > Rhizobiales > Xanthobacteraceae > DATFWC01. Next base: position 8,135 of record DATFWC010000013.1, on the reverse strand, counting down.
CTCTCCCCGCCGGTGGGGAGAGGGAGCGCGCCGAGTGCGCGGTCAGGCAATCGTCAACGTCACATGCCTTACGCGGCCACGCGGACCACGAACTGCTCGACCTGACGCTTGAGCGCCATCACCTGGTCGGACAGGCCGGCGGCCGCCGCCACCACGCTCTGCGATGAGGTATCGGTGTCGCCGGCGGCCGCGAGCGGCGCAGGAAAGGGCCGTTGCATTTGTGCGTACAACGCGGCCGCACCGTCTGGCGGAACCCGGGCGCCCCGCATACCTTTAAGGCCGGCGCCGCGTGCGAGAGGTTGTTCCATGTCGTGGTCGATCAGCATTGGCAGGATCGCCGGGACGGCGATCCGTATTCACATCACGTTCCTGCTGTTCCTGGTCTGGATCTGGGGCGCCAGCTACGTCACCGGCGGCGCGGAAGCCGCCTGGAACGGCCTCATTTTCATTCTCCTCCTGTTCCTGTGCGTGCTGGCCCACGAGTTCGGCCACATCTTCACGGCCCGTGCCTTCGGCGTGCAGACGCCGGACGTCACCCTGCTGCCGATCGGCGGTGTAGCGCGCCTCGAGCGCATCCCCGAGGAGCCCTTTCAGGAGTTTCTCATCGCCATCGCCGGGCCTGCCGTGAACGTCGTCATCGCGCTGGTCCTCATGGTGGTCGCCGGCGCCCACATGGGCGGGAAATACCTGGCCGCGGTGGAGAGCTCGAGCGTGTCGATGGTCGACCGCCTCGCCTCCGTGAACCTGTTCCTGGCGGTGTTCAACATGATCCCGGCCTTTCCGATGGACGGCGGGCGGGTGTTGCGCTCGCTGCTCGCCATCCGGTTCGGCTTCACCCGCGCGACCGAGGTCGCCGCCATGATCGGGCAATGGGTGGCGTTCGGGCTCGGCTTCATCGGGCTGTTCGGCAATCCGCTGCTGATCTTCATCGCGATCTTCGTCTATCTCGCGGCCTCGTCGGAGGCGCAGCTGGTGGCGGTGCGCGCCATGGCGCGCGGCGTGCCGGTGACCGCCGCCATGATGACGCAGTTCGCCACGCTGGCGCCGGACGAGCGCATCGAGCAGGCGGTGGAGACCCTGCTGCGCACCAGCCAGAGCGAGTTCCCGGTGGTGCAGGACGGCCGTCTGGCCGGCCTGCTCGGCCGCAACGACATCATCAAGGCGCTCAAGGAGGTGGGGCCGCAGGCCACGATCGGCGGCGTGATGAAGCGCGACATCCCGACCATCGGCAACCGCGGCTGTCTCGAGGAGGCGTTCCGCCTGCTGCAGGAGAAATCGGTGCCGGCCGTGGGAGTGCTGGACGCGTCAGGCCGCCTCGCCGGGCTGGTCACGTCGGAGACCATTGGCGAGATGCTGATGGTGCGCGAGGCCATGCCGCAGGGATTCCGCTTCGGCCCGTGGAGCCGCCCGGCGGGCGCGTAAGGGCGGCGCCACCACCGCCCTATTCGACTCCCAGGAACAGTTCGTCGGCCGCCACCGGGCGCGGTGCCAGGCCCTGCTCGAACACATACTGGCCGACCGCGCTCCAGGTGGGCCGGTTGGGCTCGAGCCCGTAGGCCCAAAAATCCTTGCCGAACACCTGCCACGTCTCCTCGACGTGGCTGATGAGCCAGGGCAGCGCCACGCGCAGTGCGTCGGTGTCATAGAGCCCGTCGACCGCCAGGTCGCGCGCCGCGCAGAACGCGCGATAGAGGCTTTGCGCCACCCAAGGATGCTCGCGATGCACGTGCTCGCGCACCACGACCGTATGCATGATTGGGAAGATTCTTGTCCGCCGGTAATAGTCCTCTTCGACCTGCCGGTAGTTGGGGAACAGGCGCGCGATGTCGGGCGACCCGGCAAGAAACATCTTTGGGATATAGAGGGACAGCAGAGCGTCGAGTTGTCCGCCCGCGAACATGCCTTCCAGCGTCGCGCCGCGGTCGAGGAAGTCGAGTCTGACATTGGCGGGCAGGTTCAATGGCAGTAGCGGCTTCTCGACGAACGTATTCAGGCCGCCCATGTGCCAGTACATGTCCTCCGGCATCACGCCGTAGTCGTGCTGCAGCATGCCGCGCAGGAACACGAGGCCGGTCGAGCCGTATTGCGAGGTGCCGACGCGCTTGCCCTTGAGATCCTCCGGCTTGTCGATGCCGGCGCCCGGACGCACATAGATGCAGGAATGGCGAAAGATTTTCGACAACGCCACGGGAATCGCGACAAACGGGCAGCCGCCGCGCCCCTTGAGCGCCGCATAGGACGCGAGCGACAGCTCGGAGACCTGGAATTCGCGGTGGTCCAGCATACGCTGAAACGCGTCGCGCGGGCGCAGCACCTGGATGTCGAGGTCGATGCCCTCGGGCTTGACCCGCCCGTCCATGAGCGGGCGGGTGCGGTCATAGTCCCAGCACGCGAGCGTGAGGCGGAGATTGGCCATGCGCCGTTATCTATCTCGCTTGTCATGCCCGGCCTTGTGCCGGGCATCTCGCTTAGGATGGCACGGCCGTGCTCAAACAAGCGAGATGGGCGGGACAGGCCGGGCCATGACGAGAAGAGCGCAATCTACAGAATGATGCTCGGGTTGCGGATGGCCTGGTCGCATTCGAGCAGGTTGACCTGCTTGGCCACGATCTGCCAGCCGCCGGTGCTCGCCACGCAGCGGTGCGCGCTCCAGCCGCTCAAAAAACGCGTCTCGTCGCCCCAGAACTCGTGGATGAGAAAGTTCGCGCGCACCATGCGCACGTCGTCGTGTCCAGTCGCGAACACCTCCACGTTGGTGATCAGCCGCACGGTGCGCGACGCCGGCGCCTGCGACCAGGCAAAGCCGGTGCGCAGCCGATAGACGCGGTCCTCCAGGCGCCGGCGGTCGTCGAACATGACGGCAACCTCGCGACGCGGATCGCCGGCCTGCGGCGTCGCCGGCACCCAGTAGATGCACTCGGGCGCCAAGAGCTTCAGCCACTCCTCGTAGCGCAGCTGATCGAGCAGCCGCGCCTCGCGCTCGAGCAGGCGGCGAAAGAGATCACGTTCGGCCGGGTCGGTGATGCAGAGCTCGTCGCGCTGCCAGTCGGAGAAATCGGCGATGAGCTTTTGGTACAGCGCATCGGTCACGTAGTGCGACGTGCGCGACGGATCCGGCGCCGGCTGCGTGCTCATGGCTCCCGCCTGATCGCCAGGTTCGGCTGCGTGCGCATCAGCCGCTTCCATTCCTTGATGTATTCGCGCATGAACGCCTCGTCGGTGGCGGGCGCCGTGATGGTGCCGTCGTCATTGGTGCGCACGCGGCCCGGGATGCCGAGGCCGCGGTGCATGTACACCCACTCGTCCTCCAGGCATTGCAGCCCGCGCTGGATCTGCTCGAAATTTGCGACGTCGTCGACCTCGCCGAAATTGGGAAAGCCCTCCTGCGTGCGCATGCGCAGCGCGTTGATCCCGCCGAGCGCGTCGCCGATCGTGCCGTCATGATCGACGATGCGGGTGCCGTACCAGATGGCATTGGTCTCCTCGACGCTCACCGGCTCGAACACCTGGATGTGGTTGCCGAGCAGCGACAGGTTGGGAAACACGTTGATGTTGACCGGCTCCGATCCGGCGAGGTCGAGCAGCGTTTCGGCGCGCGCGCCATAGCGGCGGCGGAACTCGGCCTCGGCGTACTCCATGCCGGGATGCGGCGACTCGATCGCCCAGAGGCCGCCCGGGCGCTGGTTGAGGTTCGGCCGCTTGTCCTTGAAGTGATGACCGTTGCCCATGTACTGCATGTACATCGGGGCCGAATCCGGCGAGCTGCGGTAGTACGCCATGCCCTTGTTGCCCTCCTCGGCGAGGCGGTTCTCGGTCTCCAGCAGCGAGCGGTGCGAATAGACGACGTGGTAGCCGTCGCCCGAATTGTCGTAGGCGAGCTTCCAGTTGCCCTTGAACTTGAGCCGGTTCGCCTCGCACACCACCACCTTGCCGCCGGGATTGCGGTCGAGCCATTCGTCGATCGGTTTGGTGATCGGCCCGAGCCAGTCGCGCAGCGACGGCGCGTCGAGGTTGAGCGTGCCGAAGATGAAGCCGCGATAGGAGTCGACGCGCGGCACCTGCGCGATGTTGAATTTCGGATCCTTGAAGTCGCCGGCATAGCCGTCGGGCCACGGCACGCCCCGCAGCTTGCCGGTGTTGAGGAAATTCCAGCCGTGATATGGGCACTGGAACGACTTCGTGTTGCCCTTGTCCCAGCGGCACAGCGTGGTGCCGCGGTGGGTGCAGCGATTGTACAGCGCGCGGATCGTTCCGTTCTGGTCGCGCACGACGATGAGCGGGCGCAATCCCAGGCGCCGCGTGATGAAGTCGTTGGTGTTGGGAATCTCGCTCTCGTGCGCGAGATAGACCCAGGTGCCGCCGAACACGTGGGTCATCTCGGCAGCGAAGATTCTCGGGTCCGTATAGATCAGCCGGTGCACGCGGTCCTCCTGCACCAGCTCGTCCCAGTCGTAGAGCGGAGCGCCGTCGATGCGGCGCGCCGGCCCCACCCGTTCCAGGATCGTCATCCTGACCTCCTAGAAGAAATCGAAGTACTCATTCTGCTCCCACACCGTCACGTCGTCGGCCTGCGCGCCGGCGTCCTCGAGGAAGCGCTGGTAGCGGCCGGCTTCGGTGCGCTTGAGCTTGACATAATAGTCGATGAAGAGGTCGCCGAGGTCGCGGCGGAACAGGGCATCGCGCTCGAGCGCGTCGAGCGCCTCCGGGAGGCTTTTGGGCAGCGGCGGTCGCGCCGCCGTGTAGGGCTCGTCGTCGGGCGGCCCGGGATCGAGTTTTTCGTCGCGGCCGGCGAGGCCGGCGACGATCTGCGACGCCATATAGAGATACGGATTGGCCGCCGGCTCGCCGATGCGGTTTTCCAGCCGCGTCGCGGCGTCGCCGGGGCCTCCGAGCACGCGCACCATCACGCCGCGGTGGTCGCACGCCCAGGTGGCGCGGTCGGGGGCGAGCGAGTTCGGCTTGAAGCGGCGATAGCCGTTGATGGTCGGCGTGGCGAACGCCGTCGCCGGCCCCGCATGGCGCAGCAGGCCGCCGAGAAAATTTTTTCCGAGCGCCGACAGCACGCCGCCGTCCGGCGTGAACAGGTTTTTGCCCGTTTCATCGACCAGCGACTGATGCAGGTGCCAGCCGCTCGAGTAAAAGCCCTTCAGCGCCGGCCGGCACATGAAAGTGGCGAAATGGCCGTGGCGGCGGCACACCTGCCGCGTCGCGGTGCGGAACAGCAGCACGTTGTCGGCGGCCGTGAGCGCATCGCGCGGCGCAAAGGTGCATTCGACCTGGCCGGGCCCCCACTCGTTCTCGACCGAGCGCAGCGGCAGCCCGATCGCCTCGTATGCCTCGGCCAGTGCGCTCAACATCGGCTGCATGAGGTCGAGGTTGGATTCCGAGTGATAGTGATACCCGGGCTCGACCGGAAGCGTCCTGATCGGGCGGCCGCGCGTGCCGGGCTCGGCCACATGCTGGTCGTCGAGACGGTCCTCGGCGACGCGGAGCAGGTACCATTCGATCTCGATCCCGACCATGGCGGCACAGCCGCTGTCGGCAAGCCGCTTGAGCTGGCGCCGCAGCAGGTGGCGCGGCGAGAAGTGGAACGGGACGCCGGTGGAAAAATATTCGTCGCACAGCACCCAGGCGACGCCGGGCGCCCACGGCAGCAGGCGGAACGTGCCGGGGTCCGGCACGATGACGAGGTTGGGCGACCCGGTCATTTCCGCCAGCCCCATGCCGCCGCCGCGGGTGAACGACGCGAAGGTGCGCGTGCCGGCGGCATCGAGCGTCGTGGTCGCCACGTTGATGTTGTAGCCGTTCTCGAGCGCCGCCAGGAACGCCGGGACCGTCACGGTCTTGGCGCGGCAGTAGCCATGCGGATCCGCCCAGGCCACGCGCACGAGCCGGATGTTTTCGGCCTTGAGACGGCGCGCGAGCGCGGCGGCCTGCCGCTGCTGTGTGTCGGTCCACAACCCATGCCGCGCGATGAAGGATTCCGGCGTCGTGGCGCGCCGTGGCGCGCCACGATCGCGCGCGCCCGGCGCCTGCCGCGCGCTCCTGCCCCTGGTCCGACCAGCCATCGCGGCGAAACTGGCCAAGAGCGCGGCGCAACGCAAGCGCCTCCTGGCGCGAGGCGTCGGCGGCGCAGCAACTTCTGGCTTCGCACGGCTTGGCGTGCGCGCGCCCGACGCCGCCTTCGGCGTGTGGGATAAGTGCGGCGCGCCGGCAAAATTCGATTGAAGGCGGTCGGCGAGCGGACCTAGCATCCGGGCGGGGCCTCATGCACAGCTTCGTCATCCATGCGGCGTTCGACGTTCTCGCCTGGGTGGCGGCCGCCGCCGCCGCCATGTGGGTGACGCGCCGCGTTGCTTTTCCGGTGCCCGAGCCGCTGCGCCTGACCTATCTCGGCGTGCTGCTGGCCGGCGCGGCGCTCGGCGCCTACGCCTTCGGCAGCGCCAACCTGTGGCTGTCGGGCCAGCCCGGCGTGGCGCGCTCGATCGAAGGCGCCGTCGCCGGCGCAATTGTAGCCATCGAACTGTACAAGCGTGCCGCCGGCATAGGCAGCCGCACTGGCGCCCGGTTCGCGTTGCCGTTCGCGATCGGCGTTGCGGTCGGGCGTATCGGCTGCTTCCTCTCGGGGCTCGACGACTTCACCCATGGCACGCCGACGACGCTGCCCTGGGGCCACGATTTCGGCGACGGCGTGCTGCGCCATCCCGTGCAGCTCTACGAGAGCGCCGCCATGGCGTTGTTCGCCGTCGTCTATGTGGCGCGCGTCCGCCGCGGCGACCCGTTCTGGCTCGCCAACGGGTTCTATCTGGCGGCGGGCTTCTACGGCGCGCAGCGTTTCGTGTGGGAGTTTTTCAAGCCATACGGGCCGCTGGTCGGGCCCCTCACCCTGTTCCACGTGCTGTCGGCCGCCATTCTGGCCTATGCCGTCGTGATGATTGCGACCGCACCCAAGCCGAGGGGATCCGATGAACGCGCCTTTGCGTAAGGTCCGGCCTTACGTCTTCTGGGGCCAGACCACGTCCCTGTGCGAGACCTGCCTTGGCTTGGTGCCGGCCAAGATTCTCATGCGCGACGACGAGGTCTGGTACGAGAAGCGCTGCGCCCGCCACGGCGTGCAGTCGACGCTCATCTCCACCGACGCCGCCTATTGGCTGCGCTGCAAGGATTACCTCAAGCCGGGCGACCGGCCGCTGGCGTTCCAGAGCCGCACCGAGTTCGGCTGCCCGTTCGATTGCGGCCTGTGTCCCGACCACGAGCAGCATTCCTGCCTGGCGCTGATCGAGATCAACCAGCACTGCAACCTCGCCTGTCCGGTATGCTTTGCCGACTCCTCGCCCGAGCGCACCACCCACCTGCCGCTGCCGACGATCGAGCACATGCTCGATGCGCTGGTGGCGAGCGAGGGCGAGCCCGACCTGGTGCAACTGTCCGGCGGCGAGCCGACCCTGCATCCCGAGTTCTTCGCCGTGCTCGACGCCGTGCGGACGCGGCCGATCCGCCACGCCATGATCAACACCAACGGCATCCGCATCGCGCAGGACGAGGACTTCGTCGCCCGCCTGGCGGAGCAGAAACGCGGACTCGAAATCTATCTCCAGTTCGATTCGCGCCGGCGCGAGGCGCTGATGGATCTGCGCGGCGCCGATCTCCGCCGCGTGCGCGCGCAGGCGCTGGAGAATCTCGAGCGGCACGGCATCTCCACCACGCTCGTGGTCACCGTGAAGCGCGGCGTCAATGACGACGAGATCGGCGACATCGTGCGCCATGCGCTGGACTGGCGCTGCGTTCGCGGCGTGACATTCCAGCCGGTGCAGGACGCCGGCCGCAATACCGATTTTGCCAAGGAGCGCCACCGCATGGTGCTCTCCGAGATCCGGCGGCGCGTGGTGGCCGATTCCGGCGTGTTCGGCGACGCCGACATGGTGCCGCTGCCCTGCAATCCCGAGGCGATCTCGATCGGCTACGGCCTGCGCAACGGGCGCGACGTGCTGCCTGTCACCTCGCTGATCCCGCGCGAAGAATTCGTCGCCGTGACGCCGAACACCATCAATTTCGAGAAGCAGCCGGTGCTGAAGGAAAAATTCATCGAGCTGTTCTCGCTGTCGTCCGGCCCCAACAACGCCGGCGAGCGGCTC
>DATFWC010000012.1:0-46809 GCA_035259885.1 Xanthobacteraceae bacterium | reverse complement strand
AACCGGGCTTGATCGGCGCCCACAGCCCAGAAATGCCGCATTCGTGTCCCATCGGTCGCAACAAACTGGCATAAGATTTTGTGAACGCTCGATTCGTCGTTTTTACCGTCACGGCGTGTGCGACTGCAGCATTCACGCTGTTGGCGACCCAGACTAGCGTCGAGGCGGCAAGCGATTTCCCCTTCGCTCAGCTGCGCGTCTCGATTTACGACCTGTTTTCCCCGCCGCGCCGGGCCAGGCGCGCGCGGGCCAAGCCGGCGGCCGAGGCGACGCGGGCACGCGCCGTCAAGGTGACCGCGCCGGACGAACGATCGGAGCGGCGCGGCAAGATGAGTCGAAAGCAGAGCGCGAAGCTGTCCGCAGCGCGTGAGCAAGCGGTGCCGCAACCGCCCCCGCGGCCGGCTGAGGCGCCGCCGCGGCCGACGCAAGCGGCGAGGATCGTGGACGATCCGCCGGCACCGCGGCCGCGGCCGCCGGAACTCCCACCCGCGCGCACGGCCGCCGTTCCGCCGGCCAACAAGGAGGCTCCCGCCGAGACCGAAGCCAGCCGGGAGTCCCCGCCACCCGGACCGCCTCCCCCCTCGGCCTGCCAGCTGCGGCTCACCCCCGACCTCGCGTCGGTTCACATCCTGGCGCCCATCAGTTCCGGTCAATGCACCGTGGAGGACGTGGTGCGGCTCGACGCTGTCATGGGCAACGACGGCCGGCGCGTCGCCATCGCGCCGCCGGCGACGCTGCGCTGCCCGATGGCCGAGTCGGTGATCCACTGGATCCGCGACGAGGTGGTGCCGGTCGCCGCCGATCTGGGCGGGGCGCTCAAGTCGATCGCCGTGGACACGTCGTTCGAGTGCCGCAGCCGCAACCACGTCGCCGGCGCCAAGCTGAGCGAGCACGGGCATGCCAATGCCATCGACCTGCGCGGCTTCACCCTGACCAACGGGCACACGATCGTCCTCACCGACACTGGCGTCGCCAGAGACGCGCGCGAGCGCCTGCGGAAAGCCGCGTGCGGCCGTTTCACCACCGTGCTCGGGCCGGGCTCGGACAGCTATCACGAAAATCACATCCATCTCGATCTTGCCGAACGGCGCAACGGCTATCGCATCTGCCAATGGGACGTGCGCGATCCGACCGTGGTCGCCAGCGTGCCGTTGCCGCCGGAACGCCCGCCGTCGGCCCCGGCGCGCTCCGCCAAGCGATGAACGAGAGCTCCGCGATCCTTCCACAACAGGACGCCGCCGGGACGCCGCTCCCGGCGGACGATCAGCTCCCGCGCCCGTGGGGCTTCCTCGCCACGTTGGGCTGGGCCGTGCTGGCGTTCGCGCTGTCGGCGGCGATCGTCGGCGGCGCCGTCCTCTGGCTCAACCGGCACCAGGCCAACGTGCCCGATGTCCATGACGATCCCTGGTTCCCGCTGCAGTTCATCCTCATCACGCTCATCCAGATTGCCGTGATCGCCGCAGCGGCGCGGTGGGCGGGCTGGCCGGCCGGCCGCTACCTCGGCCTCGATCGCCCGCGCGGTCGCGATGTACTGCACGGCTTTGCCGCCCTGGTCGTGGTGATCGCCGCGCTGGAAATCCTGACCCATGTGGTCGGCCGCGCGAGCGTCACTCCGTTCCAAACGGAGTCGTATCGTACAGCGCGCGCGGCCGGCATGCTGCCGCTGCTGTGGCTGGCGTTCGTCATCGCGGCGCCCATCGGCGAAGAGGCGGTCTTTCGCGGCTTCGTGTTTCGCGGCTGGGCGGCGTCGTGGCTCGGCCCCGTCGGCACCGTTGCGGCAACCTCGTTGATCTTCGCGGCGGCGCACATTCAGTACGACCGGTTCGGCATGTTCCAGACGTTCTGCATGGGCGCCCTGTTCGGCTGGCTGCGCTGGCGCAGCGGCACCACCACGCTTCCCATCCTGCTGCACATGGTCGTCAACTTCGTCGCGACCGGCTGGACGGCGATCAAGGTCCAGGGCCTGATCTAGATTCGCTCACGGGCGCGGATCGATCGGGGTGGTGCCGCGCAGGCCGAGCATGTCCTCGAGCAGCTTGGCGGCGGCGAGGATGCGCGCCTCGCTGCGCGCGGGGCCGGCGATCTGCAGCCCGACCGGAAGGCCATCGGCTGTGAAGCCGCACGGCAGCGACAGCCCCGGACAGCACACCATGGTGATCGCATAGGCGATCGCCAGCCAGTCGAGATAGTTGGAGAACGTCGTGCCGGCGCATTCGGTCACGTAGCGCTGCTCGACCGGAAACGGCGGCACGATGGTGGCCGGCGTCAGCAGGAGGTCGTAGGTCGCGAAGAACTCCAGTGTGCGCGCCGTGAGCTCGACGCGCTGCGCCTCGGCGCGCTCGAGCTGTTCCATCGTCAGTGCCAGGCCCTTCTCGATGTTCCACACCACTTCCGGCTTGAGCAGGTCGCGATGGCGGCGCAGCAGGTCGGCCTTGCTCACCGCGTAGTCATAGGCGCGCAGGACGTGAAAGCACTCGTGCACCTCGCGCAAGTCGGGATGCGCCTCCTCCACGATGGCGCCGACCTCGGCCAGGCCCTGCGCCGCCTTGGCCGTGATGGCGGCGACCTCCGGATCGACCGGCGTGATGCCCAGCGTCGCCGAATAGGCCACGCGTGGCGGCCGCCAGCCCGAGCGCGCCGCGGCGAGGAACGAGGTCGGCAGCGCCGGCAGCGACAGCGGGTCGGCCGGATGCTCCCCCGCCATGGCATCGAGCAGAAGCGCGAGGTCGTCGACCGTGCGCGCCATCGGGCCGTTGGCCGACAGGGTGCGGTCGATCTTGGCAACCGGCGTGCGCGCCACCCGTCCGATGCTCGGCCGCAGGCCGACGATGCCGCAAAAACTGGCCGGATTGCGCAGCGAGCCGCCGAAATCGCTGCCCTGGGCGAGCCAAGCCATGCCGGTGGCCAGCGCCACCGCGGCGCCGCCGGACGACCCGGCCGCCGAGCTCGACAGCCGCCAGGGATTACGCGTGGCGCCGAACACCTCGTTGAACGTGTTGGCGCCGGCACCAAATTCCGGCGTGTTGGACTTGGCATAGACGATGGCGCCGCGCGCCTCCAGCATCTCGACCATGATGTCGGAACGCTGCGCCACATGGTCGGCAAAGATCGGCGAGCCGTAGGTGGTGCGTACGCCGGCGACGTCGGTGAGGTCCTTGATGGCGATCGGCAGGCCGGCGAGCAGGCCGCGTTCGGCGGGCGGCAGGCGCGCGATGCGGTCGGCATGCGCGCGCGCGCGTTCGAAGCACAGTGTCGGCAGCGCGTTGACGGCGCCGTCGACCGCCGCAATACGGCGCTCCAGCGCATCGAGGAGGTCATGCGGCGTGACCTCCTCGCGCCGCAGCAGGTCGACGATCGTGCAGGCGTCGGCGCGATGGAGCTCGATGTGACCCTCCTGGGCTGCGCTCGTGGCGTTGCAGGAGTCTAGAGCATGTTGCGCCCGCCGGCATCAGTGGGCCGCACGCGCGATGCGCTCCTCGGAAACGAAACGGCGCCGGACCCTGTCCGGCGCCGCCGCAAGATCGTGAGCCGTTCGTGCCTTACAAGCCCGGGCCGGCCGAGAAGGCCATGCGCGGGTTCACCGGGGAGTCACCCTCCTTCGGCCGCAGCACGACCACTGGAGCGCCTACCCTCACCCGGTTGTACAGATCGATCACGTCCTCGTTGGTCAACCGGATGCAGCCCGACGAGATCGCCTGCCCGATATATTCCGGCTGGTTGGTGCCGTGGACGCGGAACAGCGTGTCCTTGTTGCCCTGGTACAGGTAGAGGGCGCGCGCCCCCATGGGGTTGTGCGGGCCGCCGGTGACGAAATCCGGAACGTCACCCATCCGCTTCTTGATGTCGGCGGTGGGAACCCACGAGGGCCATTCCTCCATGCGACCGATGCGGGCCACGCCTGACCAGGCGAGGGCCTCCTCGCCGACCGTCACGCCGTAGCGGATCGCCTTGCCTTCCGGCAGGACGTAATAGAGGTAGCGCGCATCGGTATCGATGACGATGGTGCCGGGGCTTTCCTTGCGGTGATAGCCGACGATGTGCCGGCGGTAGGGCTCCGGTATGGTCGCCTTGGCATAAGGCGCGCTCGCCAGGAGCTGCTTATCCCTAGGCTTGAAATTGGCTTCCACCGTAGGCTCCAGCGTCGACTGCATACAGCCGCCCAGCATCAGGCCCACAAGGACAACGCCCACCCCTCTCGCCGCCATGGTTCGCCCATCATTTTTCCAAGAGTACGCCCCCGCGCGCCCGAGTCTTGTCTTAAACCGAAATCGCGTCGTGGCCCAGTCGCATGATCGCTGCGAAAACATCGTTCTACTAAACTGTTGCAAGAATGCCGCACCGGCCGAGTGCGCCGTGACAGGTTCGAGCAGGCGAAATCATCAGGCCGCAAAGCATTTCGATGAATTGGACTTCCAATTTTCAGCATTACTGAGTGATCGTTAAATGTTGGTTTACCATTAAAGCGTTTGATTACCTCTTGGCAGTCTGACAGTTCGCGCCGCTGTGGACTCAATCGTCACAATAGTGAGCGATTTGCTGCCCATATCTGCCGCACTTGCTGATTATTTGAGTACCCAACGTCCAAGGAATGGGAGAGGAATTGATGCCTGCCAGCCCCAACAAGAACAAACCTTCGCGGGAACGCCCTGACCTCGATCGCCGCTACGGCGAGATCGGCATTTCGGCGGTGGCAGCGGCGTTACACTATTGCAGTGAGGCCAAGAATCCGGCCTACGCGCCCGTCGCGTGGGAGCCCCAGGGCGAGCGAGAAGACGTCGCCGCCTGACAACTTCTGTATGTAGATTCGGGGCTCGCGTCTGAAGCCGGCGTAGCGGCCGGCTTGCGGTCGCCTGCGGTCCGGAGCCGCCGCCAAGCCTGACGGCCGCGGCGGCGCGTGCGCACGATCCTGCGCCGTACCCACAACTGATATCCGCCAGGCGATCACAGCCGGCGGGCCAGTGCGCGCGGCTGCACCCGGCAGAGGCGTTGCTGTCGCGCGCGCCCGCGATGGACGCGGGCGGCCGGCCGCGCTACCCATGGCGCGACCTTGGCGCCGACGCAGGACCTCACATGCTCGCGGTCTATGTTCCGCACGGGACCTCGCTCGAGCGCAAGCCAGTCGAGGACCTGACGGAAATCCCCGAAAATGCCATCTGGTTCGATCTCTTCGCGCCGACGCAGCACGAGGACAAGCTGGTCGAGCGCATCCTCGGCGTTGCGGTGCCGACGCGCGAGGAAATGCAGGAGATCGAGATCACCAGCCGTCTCTATGTGGAGAACGGCGCGCGCTACATGACGGCGACGCTGATGTGCCAGTCCGACACCGCCAATCCGAAGACGACCGCCGTCACGTTCATTCTCGCCGACAACCGCCTGGTGACGGTGCGCTATGACGAGCCGCGTCCCTTCACCATCGTCGGCACCAAGCTGGCACGCATCTGCCCGCCCAACGTGTCGGGCCAGTCGGTGCTGATCGATCTCCTGGACGCCGTCGTCGACCGCGCCGCCGACATCCTCGAGCGGATCGGCGCAGAGGTCGACCAGGTTTCCCACGACATCTTCGAGCCGGAGAAGACCCCCACCGACCGATCGCGCTCGTCCAAGGACCTGCTCACGACAATCGGGCGCAAGGGCGACCTGACGTCGAAGGTACGCGAGAGCCTCGTCTCGATCGGCCGTCTTCTGCTGTTTCTCGCCAACGAGGCCGACACGTTGCGCTGGCCGAAGGAAACGCGCGCCCAGCTCAAGGGCATGCAGCGTGATGTTCAGTCGCTGTCGGACCATGCGACCTACCTTTCGAACAAGATCACGTTCCTGCTCGATGCCGTGCTCGGTATGGTGAGCCTGGAGCAAAACAACATCATCAAGATCTTCTCGGTCGCCGCCGTCGTGTTCATGCCGCCGACCCTCGTCGCCTCGATCTACGGTATGAATTTCCACCACATGCCGGAGCTCGATTGGTCGTTGGGCTACCCGGGGGCGCTTGCCTTCATGCTGGTCGCGGCCATTCTTCCTTATCTGTTCTTCAAGTGGCGCGGCTGGCTGTAATTTGCCGGTCGCGGCGACAGTCCCTTAACCACATTTTTTTGCTCATTTTTCGCTCCCCCTGCGCATAGATCATGGCAGGCCTGCAACAGGCGTTTGATCCATCGCGCAGAGACCAAAGACAGCATGTACCGAATACTGTCCTGCCTCGGTGGCGAGCATGACCTGCGCCTGGTCGTCCTGGCCGGGCTCATCTGCTTCCTCGCCAGCGTCACCGCGATCCATCTGCTGCATCGCGGATGGGCGACCGCCGGGCGCGCCCGCGCGTTCTGGATCGGCTTGGCAGGTGCGGCGACCGGGTGCGGCATCTGGGCGACCCACTTCATCGCGATGCTCGCCTACGACCCCGGCGTCGCAATTTCCTACGACGTCGGGCTGACCACCCTCTCGCTCGTCGCGGCGATTGCGGTGACGGCGGGCGGCTTGGCGCTGGCGGTGAGCCGCCCGGGGCGCGCCCCGCTGGGCGGCGGCATCGTGGGCGCCGGCGTCGCCTGCATGCACTACACCGGCATGTGGGCGCTGCAGTTGCCGGGACACGTGACCTGGTCACCCGACCTCGTCGCCATGTCGATCGTGCTCGGCATTCTGTTCGGCATGGCCGCCCTGGCGGTCGCGTTGCGCCGTGATGACATGCCCGGGACTGTCCTGGCCGGACTCCTCCTGACGCTCGCAATCGTCTCGCACCATTTCACCGCCATGGGGGCGGTGGAAATCGTTCCCGACGCCACCCGCGCGATTGCTGCGTTCTCGATGTCTCCGCTGGCGCTGGCCGTCGGCGTCGCGGGCGTCGCCGTGGCGGTGCTCGGCATGGCGCTGATCGGCGCCGTGGCGGACCGGCGCCTCAGCGAGCGCGATCGGCAGCTGGAGACCGCCGTGAACAACATGCCGCATGGCATCGTGATGTTCGACGACAAAGAGCGGCTCGTGCTGTGCAACCAGCGCTATCTGGAGATGTATGACCTTCCGGCCGATCTCCTGCAGCCCGGCTGCACCCTTCGCGACGTCATTCGCCATCGCATCGCGTCCGGTCATCTCAACCGCGACCCGGAGGAATATCGCGACGAGCTGCTGTCCGCCGTGGCGCAGGGAAAGACCGTGGGCTGGGTCGTCGACGGCAAGGACGGACGCTCCATCTCGGTCATCAATCGGCCGTTTGCCGGCGGCTATTGGATCGGCACGCATGAAGACGTGACCGAGCGCCGGCGCGCCGAGCGCGAACTCGAGCGCACCAAATCCTTCCTCGATACCGTCATCGAAAACGTGCCGTCGACCATCGTCGTGAAGGACGCGCAGGACCTGCGCTACGTCCTGGTCAATCGCGCCGGCGAGCGCTACTACGGCGTGCCGCGCGAGCGGATGGTCGGCAAGACGGCCGACGAAATCTTCCCGCCGGCGACCGCCCGATTCATCATGGAGAGCGACCGGCAGCTGCTCGAGGTCGGCGGCGAGGATTTTTCCGAGCAGCATCCGATCGAGACGCCGGGCAACGGCACCCGCATCGTCACCACCAGGCGCCTTCCCATCGTCGGCGAGAGTGGCAGGCCGCAATACCTGCTGGCCGTCGTCGAGGACGTGACGGAACGCAAGGAGGCGGAAGAGCGCATCGCGCACATGGCGCACCACGATGCGCTGACCGATCTGCCCAACCGCGCGGCGTTCACGCAGCACCTGCAGAAGACGATCGAGCGCGCCGGCAAGGGCAACGATTCCTTTGCCATCGTGTGCATCGACCTCGACCGGTTCAAGGAGGTCAACGACGTCTTCGGACATCCGGCGGGCGACGCGCTGCTGCGCGAGGTGGCGCGGCGGCTGCGGCAGGCCGCCGACGGGGCGTTTCTGGCCCGCCTGGGCGGCGACGAATACACGCTGATCGCCGAAGGCGAGCCGTCGACGGTGGCGACCACCGCCGAGCGCCTGCTGGCCAGCATGGCCGACGATTTCGACATCGACGGCCACCGGCTGCGCATCGGGACGAGCATCGGCGTCGCAATCTATCCGAGCGACGGAACCGACGACACGACGCTCCTCGGCAACGCCGACGCGGCGCTCTACCGCGCCAAGGCCGACGGACGCGGCACCATCCGCTTCTTCCATGCGGCCATGGACCAGCGGCTGCGCGAACAACGCGCCCTGCAGCACGAATTGCGGTCGGCGCTGGATAGCGGCGAACTCGTTCTGCACTACCAGCCGCAGGCGTCGATCTCCGGCGAGGTCACTGGCTTCGAGGCGCTGATCCGGTGGCATCACCCCACGCGCGGCCTGGTGCCGCCCGGCATCTTCATTCCGCTCGCCGAGGAAAGCGGAGCCATCGTCGAGATCGGCAAATGGACGCTGCGCGAGGCCTGTCGCGAGGCTGCGTCGTGGCCGAAGCCGCTGCAGGTCGCGATCAACCTGTCGCCCGTCCAGTTCCGGCACGGCGACCTGCCTGGGCTCGTGCATTCGGTCCTGCTGGAAACCGGGCTGCCACCGCACCGATTGGAGCTGGAAATCACCGAGGGTGTGCTGATCGGCGACTATTCGCGCGCAATCGCCATGCTGCGCCGCCTCAAGAGCCTGGGCGTGCGCATCGCCATGGACGACTTCGGCACCGGATATTCTTCGCTGTCGTACCTGCACGCCTTTCCGTTCGACAAGATCAAGATCGACCGCGCCTTCATTTCCAACCTGGACCGCAACATGCAGGCGGCGGCAATCATCCGCGCCGTCATCGGTCTGGCGCGCGGCTTGAACCTGCCGGTCGTGGCGGAGGGCGTCGAGAGCGAGGATCAGCTCGCGTTTCTCTCGCGCGAATCCTGCGACGAGGTGCAGGGCTATCTGATCGGCCGTCCGGGGCCGATCGAGAACTACGCCGCCTTAATCGGACGCGCGGACCCGCTGCCGCGGGCAACCGCCCTCGCGGGATAATGTGAGTGGTGAGTGGTGAGTAGTGAGTAGTACGTAGTGAGCATTGGCGCGCTCCTCCTACTCACTACTCACCATTCCCTGCTCAACCTCAGACGTGCTGGCCGCCGTTGATGTGGATCTCAGCCCCGTTCACGTAGGACGACGTCTCAGTACACAGCACGTAGATGATCTTGGCGACCTCCTCCGGCGTTCCCAGCCGGTGCATCGGAATCTGCTCGACGATCTTTTCCGTGCCGGGCGACAGGATGGCGGTGTCGATCTCGCCCGGCGCAATGGCATTGACGCGCACGCCGAGGCGGCCGAAATCGGACGCCATCTCGCGGGTAAGCGCCGCCAGGGCGGCCTTGGACGTGGCATAGGCGGCGCCGGCGAACGGATGAACGCGCGAGCCGGCGATCGACGTGACGTTGACCACCGATCCCTTGGTCGCCCCCAGTTCGTCCAGAAGCCCGCGCGCGAGCATGATCGGCGCAAGAAAATTCACCCGGAACACATGCTCCCACACGTCGAGCGTGGTCTCGATCGAGCTCAGACGCCGGCCACCGTCGGCCTTGGGCGAGATCGCGGCATTGTTGACCAGGGCATGGAGTTGCCTGTCGGCAAGCCGGCGCTTGATCTCGGCGATCGCTTGGAGCGTGTCGTCCGGATCGGCGAGGTCCACCTGGATGTGATCCTCGGGTCCCGCTTCCCACGGGCACTGCTCCGGAAATGCGTGGCGCGAACAGGTGATCACGCGCCAGCCGGCGCTGGAGAAACGCTTGACGGTGGCGTGTCCGATGCCGCGGCTGGCACCCGTCAGCAGCAGGGTGCGGCGCGGCTCATTGGAATGTGGGGTGACCATGGTGCAATGCTAAGGCGCTTTCCGCAAAAGTCGAAGCAGGTTTGTCATGTAGGCGCGTTCTAAGTTTTCGCCATGCCCGCTCTGCGACGTCCTGACCGTTGCGGGTCACGCGCCGGGGGCAGCCTTTTGCGGCGGAAACGCCTCACGGGTAGAGCCGCGTCTTGACCCAGGCGGCATCGACATGCTGGCGGCGGAATTCGATCCGCTCGTGCAGGCGGAACGGCCGGTCCTGCCAGAATTCCATGGCCAGCGGCACGATCCGGTATCCGATCCAATAGGGCGGGCGCGGCACAGCGCCCAGGGCATACTTCGCCGTGTAGAGCGCGACGGCCTTCTCGAGCGCGAAGCGATCCTCCATGGGGCGCGACTGCTTGCTCGCCCATGCGCCGATCTGCGATCCCTTCGGGCGGGTGGCGAAGTAGGAATCGGCTTCCGCATCGGTGACGCATTCGACGGTCCCGCGCAGCCGCACCTGTCGCTTGAGCGACTTCCAATGGAACACTGCCGCCGCCTTCGGCGCGGCTGCCAGTTCGCGGCCCTTCGGGCTTTCGCTGTTGGTGTAGAACACGAAGCCGCGCGTATCGACGCCTTTCAGCAGCACCATCCGCACGTTGGGGTAGCCGTCGGCATCGACGGTGGCCAGCGCCATCGCGGTCGGATCCGCCGGCTCGGCGCGCGCCGCCTCCTCGAACCAGGCGGAAAACAACCCTACGGGTTCCTCCGCGTCGCTGAGAATACCGGACTTTAACGAAGTTGAGTTTTCCATTGATTCGAATTGCGACATTGATCGGAGAAGCCTTTGGCCGGCGCGGCACCAGCGGACCAGCAGCCACTTTATAGTGGAATGGCGGCAGGCCGCCTATCTGGCCGGGTGCGGTGCCTTGCGGCGGCTGCGGCCGCGGTCCTGTTGGCGCTGCCGGGTGGCGGCTGCTCCTACCGCCTGGGCGGATTCTTCGACGACAAGGCCGAACAAACCGGCAGCGTGAAGCCGGCCAAAGCGACGGAACCCGCGGCCTCCGCCGCGCTTCCGCCCGACCAGGACCTGGCGTTCACGAGGGCCGCCGTGCACGACGTGCTGAGCCGGGAGGACCAGAACACCAGTGTCCCGTGGGAGAATCCCCGCACCGGCGCGCGCGGCACCGTCACGGCCATCGCCAGCGCGTACACCCAGGACGGCTTGGAGTGCCGCGACTTCCTGGCCAGCTACGTGCGCGAAGGCGCCGAGTCGTGGCTACAGGGCGAGGCCTGCCGCATTCATCATGGTAAATGGGAAGTAAAGGCCCTGCGCCGGCTTAAGCGGACGTGACTCCAGCGGCGCGGCCCGCCCGGACGCCGCCGCGATCCCCACCCCGGGCTCGCGGCTCCCCCGATCCCGGCCCACCGGTCCTCGTTGCAGTATGGCAACACCAGCACCACATTGACTTCCGGGAGCCGGACGCGAATCGGCCCGGCATTTCGGAGCTTGAACAGGATGCGAGACCCTTACGAGGTTCTGGGGGTGCCTCGGACGGCGAGCCAGGACGAAGTCAAGAAAGCCTACCGCAAGCTCGCCAAGAAGCTGCATCCCGACGCCAACAAGAACGACGCCAAGGCGGCGGTGAAGTTTGCCGAGCTGAACGCGGCTTACGAAATTCTCGGCGACGAGCCGAAGCGCAAGGCGTTCGATCGCGGCGAGATCGATGCCGAGGGCAAGCCGCGCTTCCACGGCTTCGAGGGGGCGCAGCCGGGCGGCGGCTTCGAAGGGTTCGAAACCTTCACCTGGGGTCCCGAAGGGGTGCGGCGGTCGAGCGGCGGCGGCGGCGGTTTTGGCGGCATCGACGATATCCTCAAGGGCATGTTCGGCCAACAGGCGCGCGGCCGGCGCCCGGATTTCCAGTTCGAGGATTTTGGCCCGCGCGGCCGCGGCCAGGACGTGGCCGCGCAGATCACCATCACGCTGGCGGAAGCCGCCAAAGGCGGCGCGCGCCGCGTTCACCTGCCCAACGGCAAGGAGGTCGAGATCAAGATCCCGGCGGGTCTCACCGACGGGCAGCAAATCCGGCTCAAGGGACAGGGCGCTCCCGGGCTCGGCGGCGGGCCTGCCGGCGATGCGCTGATCACGGTCAATATCGCGCCCCACCCCTACCTCAAGCCCGACGGCTCCAACCTCAGGGTCGAGATCCCGATCACCCTCTATGAGGCGGTGCTCGGCGCCAAGGTGCGGGTGCCGACACTCGACGGCGCGGTCGAGCTGGCAATCCCGCCCGGCACGAGCGCCGGCCGCACCTTCCGGCTCAAGGGCAAGGGACTGCCGGGCAAGAACGGGCGGGGCGACCTCTACGCCGGTGTGCGCATCGTGCTGCCGGGGGGCACGGACGCCAAGCTCGAGGAGCTGATGCGCGAATGGCGCGAGCAGAGGCCGTACGATCCGCGCAAATCTATGGAGTGACGCGGGCCTCGCTCATGCTCGGAGCATGATCCCTCCGGTGGAGCCGGAGGCCATGCCTTTCCGAACACCGCTATCCAACCCGTATCAAGTTCGGGCCAGCTTTTTCGGGATCATGGTCTAGGCCCGCCCGAACTGCTTGCGCAGCTCGTCCTTGGCGCGCTGCAAGGTTTTCTTCCGTTCGGCCGGCAGCGCCTTGCCGGCGCGGTTGAGATAGAAGGTCAGCATCGACATGGCTGAACGGTAGGAATCGGACTTGCGGCGCCGGCTGCGCTCGGCCGAACGCTTGAGCGAGGCGGCGATGCGCTTGGGATCCTTTTGGGTGAACACGCCCCGCTCCAGATCGAGAGCATCGCTGCGCTCGGTGACACGTTGCGACCAGCGACGGCCCACGTTGGCCTTGCGGGTTGCCTTCGCTCGGCGCGTGGTGCGCCGGCGGGCGGTTTTGGCGTGCGCGCGCGCGGCCATGACGTCATCCGGATCACGGGTTTCGGGAGGACAACTCACGCCTTCGCCCGCCGGTTCCAGCCCTGTGCGCCAAACCGGCCGGCCTGTCGCGCAGCGATATCAGACCGTGAACGAAGAGCTGCTCGAGCCATTCGAGGCTGTGTCGTCCGGCCGCCTCGGCAGTCTGGTCTGCGTCGCGCACGATCTCGGCGGCCGTCCGCGTGCCGTCGCTCAGCGTGAGAATCCGTGCCGTCCGGGCATCGACAACAAGCGGGCTGCGGTAGCGGCCGGCAGCGCGCGCAAACGCGACGATGTGGCTTCGCCGCGGCGCTGGCTGCACCGGAAGGTCGGCGCCGCCGCGGGGCGCCATGAATTCCGCCACGTCATAGTCGAAGGCCAGCACCCGAACGCGCGGATCGCGCACCGGTATCAATGCTGAGAGGTCGGCGTCCTGCAGCGCCCAGCGCGCGATGTGCAGCCGAAACAAAGGATCGAAGTCGAGCGCGTCGACATCGCCGGCATCCTCCTCGGCCATCGCGACGGCAAGCTCGGTCTCGATCGCCAGCGCCAGCGGCTTCAGGTCCGCGCGGCCCGCAGCGATGTCTCGTTGCACGTCATCGAGGATGGCACGCGCCTGTGCCAAGCCGAAGCATCCCGGCGCTGCCTTCGCCCGATCCACGACGTTGCGCGCCGCCGCGCGCTCCGCGAAGGCGAAGCGCGTTGCGCGCGCCGCCGGCGCATCACCGGCGGCCTCCTGCGGGATTTTTTCCCGTGCCGCCGCTGCCTGGAGAATTTGCTCCAGCAGATGCGGGAACGGGATCTCACGCTGCAGCTCGCGCGCGAACAGGCATCCGCGCCGGCCAACCTCCGGCGCAGGCGCCGGATCCCTGACGATCGCGGCCAGGCGCTCGGCCAGCGCGTCGACGTCGTTCACGTCATCGATGGCGACGCACCCGTATCCATGCGACAGCCGGTCATGGGCCGGAAGCTTGCGGATCACCTCCGTCGAGGCGACCAGGCAGGCTCCGCACAGCAGCACCTCGCGCGGAATGATCGGGCTGTGGAACCCGATGGGAAAATCCTGCTCGAGGCAGCACACGGCGAGACACGAGCGCAGGAATTCGGGCACGCGCCAATGGGGAAGAAAGGGAATTTGCAGGACGCGGTCCGTCACGCCGAGGCGCCGCGCCTGGGTACGAAAGCGCCTGTCCACGTCGGGCGGTCCGTGCGCCAGCGCGACCAGGCCGACATCGAGACCGGCCTGCTTGAGCCGTGACAAGGCAGCGAGCAACGCAAACGATCCCTTGCGCCCGCCGAGCTTCCCGCAGACGCCGAAGTAGGGACGGTCGGCCGCAAAGTCGCCCCACAGGAACGCGCGAAGATCGCCCTCGGCTTCGATCTCGTGCCGCAACGCCGCGATGTCGAGCACCGGTCCGGCCGGCGCGAACAGGTGTTCGGGCACGACGAACCCGCCGCCGAAGGCGATCCGTTCCGAGGCGACACCGCGTTGAATCGCGCGTTCCGCCACGCTGCCGGTCGCGATCACGATCTCGGCCGAGCGCAGCACGTGGTCATAGAGGGCCTCGAACTGCCGGTGGTGCCACAGCCGGCCGGCATCGCTTCCGGCCATGCGGACCACGTGCGGCACGCCGGCGATTTGCGCCGCGAGATGACCGGCGACGCCATACGGCTCAAGGTAGTGCGAGAGGACGACGTCGAACGGCTGCTCCGCATGCACGCGCGCCGCGATGGCTGCGAGCTTGGAGACGAAGGGACTCGCCATAGGAATATGCGACTGCGAGGCATCGACGGGATCGGTCCAATGCACGCTCACCGAGCCGCTGCCATAGGCATGCTCGCAGCGCCGCCAGTCCTCCGCGCGCATGTGCATGCGGAACGGCGGCTGCACCTCCTTGGCGTTGGTCACGACATGGACCTCGTGGCCGCGCGCCGCGAGGCCATGCGCAGTCCAGTAGGTCCGCATGCTGACGCCGCCCTGGACGGGCGGAAATTTGCCGATGATGCCGATCCTCACCGGACGCCCTCGACCAGCCCGTGCTCGATCAGATCGCGGATGAGCCCGCTCGCTTCCGGCGCACTGCCGAAAGTGGCCGGATCGGTCCAGTCGCCGAGAGCGGAGAGCAGATCGAAGACCACCGGGAGCAGTTCCATCACCTGCACGCCGTGCGCGCCGGGCGGCATAACGACGGCAAGCGGCGTGTCGCGCCTGACCGGAACAGCCTGCGAGTCCTGCTCGAAGATCGGCCGGACGTCATGGCGGCAGCGCAGAAGGACGACGCCGGGATGGCGCCGGATGCCAAATGGCGGCGCACGGGTTCCACCCTCCTCCTGCGGCGCCTCGTCGGCACCGGCGCGGACCGTCGCACATGCGACCTCGCAGGCGGCGACATCGGGCAGATGTGCCGGCTCAGGCGCTTCGTCTTGCCAACGCGCCAGCAGGAATTCGTGAAACTGACGCGCGTTGGCAAGCCGGCTGATGTCGCTCGGGGGACAGGCTTCCACGAAGCCGCGGATCACCGCGGCTCGATTCGCCCCCAGCATCTGCAGCGTCTTGGGAAATGCCGCGCTGATCTTCTCCATGCGCTTCTCATGCGAGAAGCGTGCTTCAAGATGGAGCAATGCCGGATCGATGCCAAGCAGAGGATCGGCGGCCACCCCCTCCTCGCCAAAGATGGCGGCGCCGCTCGTCAGATACGCGAGCAATCTAGCTTGCCGATCCAGCAACCGGTTCGCCATGACGCTTTCCCAACTGAGCAGACGCAACGCACGCGCGGATACGCGCCAGATCGTCGAGGACCTCGTCGACCGCGTCGAGCCGGTCGTCGCGTTCGAGAATGACGACCGACGGCCGGTGCCGCCCGAGCGCATAGGCGAGCAGGTCGAGCGCCGCGTCGGGCACCGGATGGGAATGCGAGTCGGCGAGGAACGGCCGCCCCGACGGTTCCTCGCGCACCGTCACGCCGCCCGCCATGTGCACTTCCCGCACCAGCCCGGCCGACAGGTCGTCGAGGAACGCGTAAGGGTTGAACCCGTGATTGGACGCATTGAGGAAAACGTTCTCAACGTCGAGCAGAAGCCCGGCACCGCTCTCCCGGCAGATCAGGTTGAGAAACTCGGCATCCGACAGTTTCGAGTCCGGCCACTCGAACACATAGGTGATGTTCTCGAGCAGGAACGGGACCGGGACGCGCGACTGCACCGCGCGCACCTTGGCGACGATCTGCTCGGCGACCGCTTCGGTCTTGGGCAGGGGCAACAGATTGGCGAGATCGCGGCCGGGCACGCGGGTGAATGCGAGGTGCTCGCTGTAAGCCGGGGCTTCCAGGCGCTCGACGACGGCCGCGACCCGGTCCAGGTAGGCGACGTCGAGCGGCGCGTCGGTGCCGATCGAGAGGCCGACGCCATGGGCCGTAAGCGGAACCCGGCCGACCAGGTCGAAGATCGCCGCGCGCTGCGCCGCACCGGCGTGGATGCAATGATCGACCGTGATCTCGAGCACGTCGAAGCGATCGAGATTGGCCCGCGTCCAGTCGTCGATCGCCGATCGGTAGCCGAGACCGACCGCAGGAACTGAGCCGTTCGTGGTCATTTGCGCGTATCGGGCCGGCGGATGACGCGCCGGGCGGAAGAGGCCGGTTGCTGCTTCGCACCAGCCCGCCGTTGCCGAGGACGGCGACAGCGGGCCGTGCACTCGTTCAATTGACGACCTCGTTGGCGCGCGCCACCAACATGTGCGGCACCTCGAAATCGAGCTTCCTGGCCGTCTTCAGGTTGATGACCAACTTGTACGAGCTTGGCTCCAGGACGGGCAAGTCGGCCGGCTTAGCGCCCTTGAGGATCATCGCGGCGTATACTCCGACCCGGCGGTAGGCATTGGTCAGGTTGGGGCCGTAGCTCAGCAGGCCGCCGGCGTAGACATATTCGCTCCACGGATACACGACCGGAATCTTGTGGCGCGCCGCCAACGCGACGATTTGATCGCGACTGCTGGTGAAGAAAGGATCGGCGCTGACGACGAGTCCCTCGGCGCCCTCCTTCTTGCATCGCTTGAACTCGGCATCCAACTCCGACTTGTCTTTCGCCTGCAGCACGACAAGCTTGAGGCGGGCTGCGCGCGCTGCCTTGCCTAAGACCGCGGTCTCGTCCTCGTGAACCACGCCAGTCGGATTAACGAGCACGGCCAGGGTCTTGGCCTTGGGCAGCAGTTCCCGCAACAGCTTCAAGCGATCCGAGCAGAGTTCCGTCGTCCGCACGTGCACGCCGGTGATGTTGCTCGGTCGCCGGCCTTTATCAAGCTTGTCGAGGAGCTTGACCTTGACCGGATTGAAGCCGCTGACGAACAGGATCGGGATCTTGTCCGTTTGCTCCTTGGCGCGCAGCGCGGTGCCTGCGCCGCCAAACGCCGCAATGAGGGCGACCTGCTGGCGGACGACGTCGGCCGCCATTTTCTTCAGCCGATCGGGCGAGCCATCTGCACATTGGTGCTCGACGTTGAAATGCTCGCCCTCGGTGCAGCCGCCGTGCGCGAGACCCTCGTGGAACGCAGCGGCAGCATCCTTGAATGGCTTGCTCGCCTGGCTGCTGAGGAACGCGATCACCGGGACCGACTTCTTTCGTTTCTGGACTGCCATGGGATGCTCCGCAAATCCGTGGTGATTCACATGACCGCGTTGCGGCCGGTAGGCGCAAGGCGGCTGCCAGACGCTATTTCTTGCCGCGGCGCCGGGCCGGCTTGGGCGAGGACTTTGCCTTCTCAGGCGGCGCCGAGGCACAGCCGCACCCGCAGCCGCATTGATGGACGTCCTGGCGGTGCCACGACGGGTGATCGTTGTTCGGATACAGCCGCCATGCCAGGACGAAACGCGATCCGTGCTCATCGCTTTCCTTGAGTTCGTGCACCGCCTTGCTGATGCGGTCGGCGAGCTCACGATTCTTCGCATAGCCTTGGGGATCGTGGTGGGTCGATCCGTAATAGGGCGAGCTGGGATTCGCGGGGTCGGCCGTTGCGGCCTGCTTGGCGTCGGTCCTGACGCCCGGCAGCGGCGCCAGCCCCTTGCCTTCCGAGGTCTTGCGCGCGCCCCGGGCCAGTTTTGCCGCCGTCAGCTTGGGAAATATCTCAGTCATTGCCTCTCTCCTCGTTAACTTCGCCCCGCTTCCTTGCTCGGACATCGTCGCAACCGACGGCGACCGGTGGATCGGTCGGCGCGCTCCCCCAGGAGTCTTGTGCAATGAACGCCTTCCATGCCGCCTCCAGGCGTCTCAGCGACAATCCATAGGCGACGGTCCAGCGTTCAGGCGACCCCGCATTGCAGCGTCCGGCTACGAGCGGGCTTTGCAGATAGAGCGCACGAAACCGGTCCATTCCGTACGTCTCCACCAGGAACTGAACGAACGAGCCGGCGATCGGATAGATGCGCGCCTGCCCATGAGGATCCTCCCCGTAGAGCTTGCGCCCCACCCGCAGCTCGAGGGGACTCGGGGTGGCGATCGCGTCGAGATCGCTCAGGCGGATATCGTCGAGCCTTTTCGCATCGCCGCGCGCGAAGGCCGGCACCAGCCTGCCGGCCACTTGGCGGGCGATGGCATGGAGCGATCCGCCGAAATTGGGAAATGCGGGATTTCCGCCGATTTTCGCCTGCAGGTAGATCGCCAATCCTTCGGCGAGCAGGCGGTTGGCATTGGGGAAATAGACATGAACGAGCTCGTGCAGGATGGCGGCCTGGCCAGCCGTCACCCTCCAGGCGGGAAATTCCATTCGCCCAACGTCGCCTGACCAGGCAGGCACGAGGGATTTCGATATCCTGTATTTTCCCGACACGAACATCCACAGATGCGTGCAAGGAACGATCGGGGGCCAGTCCTCCTCGACCGACCAGGCCTCAAGCGCGGCTGCCTCGGCAGCAAAGTGTGCCTTGAATTGTTCCTGTCGGGCCGCCGACAAGCCTGAATCGGCACTGAAATGGAACGCAGCGCGGCGGGCAAAGCCCTGCCGGCTCCTACCGTCGCACGTGCCGGATTGCTGCCCGACGCCGGGATCTCCGAACCGGTCAGCTGGGCCTCGCGGGGGCGTTGGGGCGGCGGGCCTTACCATTCGTCCGGCCCGTGACGAATGGCCATGGCGATGGCCGACTGCACCGCATGCGGCAGCGGACAAACTCGGTCCAACTATGCCCCCCGCAAGCAATTTTTTACCTTTTAAGTACAGAGATTATCTGCTTTTTCACACTCAGTAAAGCGGCCGGTGCGCTGCGCAAACGGCGGCGCGAGAACAAGGTATTACACGGATCGACATACCCCCTGTGACGTAGATTACACCCGGCTCAATTGGGTAGATTATAGTCTGCACGCGTATGGCAATACACGCATGAGACGTCGCCAGTTCGTCGGTCTTGTTGCAGGCGGGCTCTTTGCCTGGCCACTCGTCGCGCACGCACAGCCCTCGGAAGTTCCCGTGGTCGGCTTTCTCAGCATCGGGTCCCAGCACGCCTTCGCGCCCTTCCTGGCGGCGTTCCACCGTGGCATGAACGCGGCCGGGTATGTCGAAGGCGGCAATGTCTCAGTCGAATACCGCTGGGCCGAGGGCGACTTCGACCGCTTGCGCCAGCAGGCATTGGAACTGGCCGGACGCCGCGTGGCGCTGATCGTCGCATCCGGAGGCACCGCGGCAGCGAAAGTGGCGGCGAGCGCCGCTCCAGGCACTCCGATTCTGTTCGTAAGCGGCTTTGACCCGGTCCAGTTCGGGCTCGTCGCCAGCCTCAGCCGGCCGGGTGGAAACGCCACCGGCCTCAGTCTGCATACGACCGAGCTGGTGGCGAAACGCCTGGAATTCATCTGCGAACTGACTCCCAAGGCGACGAAGATCGCCATGCTGGTGAACCCGACCGGTGTCGTCTCCGAGATCGAGAAGAAGGAACTGATGGACGCGGCGCAGCCGGTCGGGCTGCAAACGCATGTCTTTGCCGTCAGCAGCGAGAGCGATTTCGCGGCGGCATTCGCTTCGGCAAAGGAGCACGGAGCGGAAGGGCTTCTCGTCAGTGCCGATCCATTCTTTACCAGCAAGCGTGCGCAGATCGTTCAATTGGCGGCGAGCCACGCGCTTCCGGCGGTCTACCCCTGGCGCGAATACCCCATGGCCGGCGGATTGATGAGCTACGGTCCCAGCATCACCGATGCCTATCAGAAGATTGGTGGCTATGCCGGTCGCGTTCTCGCCGGCGCCAAGCCGGCCGACCTGCCGGTTCAGGTGCCGACGAAGTTCGAGCTGATCATCAATATGAAAACAGCACAGGCCCTCGGCATCTCGGTCTCGCCCTGGCTGCGTGCCCGTGCCGACGAGGTAATCGAGTGAGACGGCGCGAATTCATCACGTCGTTCGCCAGCGCCGCGATTGCCTGGACATTGGCTGCGCGCGCGCAGCAGCCCGAGCGGATCAGGCGAATCGGCGTGCTGATTGGCATCGCCGAAACGGATCCGGAATCGCAGCTGCGCATCACAGCATTCCGAGCAGCGCTCCGGGCCTTGGGGTGGATCGAGGGGCGAAACATCCAGATAGAATATCGCTGGAGCGGCGGCGACTCCAAGCTTGCCAAGGCCTCCGCCAAGGAACTGGTCAGCCTCGCCCCCGACGTGATCCTCTGCCACAGCACGCCGGCATTGGAGGCGCTGCGGCGCGAGACCAGCACCATACCGATCGTGTTCACGTTGGTATCCGATCCGGTCGGTGGCGGCTTTGTCGCCAGCCTCGCCCAGCCGGGCGGCAACATCACGGGATTCACCACTTTTGACTTCTCGATGGGCGCGAAGTGGGTGGAAATCCTGAAGGAGCTTGCGCCGCGCGTCTCCCGCGCCGCCTTGGTGTTCAGCCCGGAATCCGCGCCGTTCGCCGCGCAGTACATGCGGGCGGGCGAAGGCGTCGCCGCGTCGTTCGGCGTCAAGCCGGTCGCGTTGGCGGCGCGCGACCTGGCCGAGCTTGAGCGCAACGTGGCGGCATTCGCGGCCGACCCGAACGGCGGCCTGATCATCCTGCCCGACGCCTTCACGGCGATACACCGCGTCCCGATCATCGAGCTGGCGGCGCGCCACCGCGTCCCGGCCATCTACCCGTTTCGCTACTTCTCGGCCCTCGGCGGGCTGGTATCCTACGGCATCGATCCGATCGAGGTGTTCGGGCGCAGCGCATCGTATGTCGATCGCATCCTCAAGGGCGCCAAGCCGGGCGACCTGCCGGTTCAATTGCCGATCAGATTCGAGCTGGTCATCAACCTCAAGACCGCCCGGAGGCTCGGGCTCGAGGTACCGCCGGCGCTGCTCACGCGCGCCGACGAGGTGATGACGTGAACGAGCGCACGCAGGATCACGTCGAGAGCACGGACAAGATGGCGCCGGCCGCTATTCGCGGCCCGCTGTTTCGCAAATACGTGGCCTTGTTCATGCTCGTGGTGTGCGTGGCCCTGCTGGCCCACGGCGCATTCGAGACGTGGTTCTTCTATCGCGAACACAAGGCGTCGCTGATCCGCATCCAGCGCGAGCAGGCGGAATCGGCCGCGATCAAGATCGGCCAGTTCTTCCGCGAAATCGAAGCCCAGCTCGGCTGGACGGTGCAGCTGCCGTGGACCATGGCCACGCTGCAGCAACGGCGGATCGACGTTTGGCGTCTGTTCCGTCAGGTACCCGCCATCGGCGAAGTAACGCAGATCGATCCCTCGGGCCACGAGCAGGTGCGTATTTCGCGCGTGACTCCCGACGTGCTCGGAAGCGGCACCGACCTGTCGCGATCGCCGCAATTCGTCGAGGCCGTAGCGCACAAGACATATTACGGCGACATCTACTTCCGGAAAGGTTCCGAGCCCTACATCACGCTGGCATTGGCGGGTGGGACCGACGCCGGAGTGAGCGCCGCCGAGGTCAATCTCAAATTCATCTGGGACATCGTATCGCAAATCAAGGTGGGCAAGCACGGACAGGCCTATGTCACCGATGCGTCGGGCCACCTCATCGCCCACCCCGATATCAATCTGGTGTTGCGCAATACAGACCTCTCCCAGCTCACGCAGGTGCAGGCAGCGCGGAGCGATGGTGCCGACGCCACGTCCGAGGAGGTTCAGACCACTGCCGACGTGGCCGGGAAACAGGTGCTGAGTGCCTACGCTCGGGTCGCACCACTCGGCTGGCTCGTGTTCGTCGAACTGCCGGTCGACGAGGCCTACGCGCCGCTCTACGCCGCCATCAAGCGTTCGGGGGCGCTGTTCCTGGCGGCCCTCGCCATCACCTTTCTGGCCGGATTGTTGCTCGCCCACCGGCTGGTGGTTCCGATCCACGCGTTGCGGGCCGGGGCGGCGCGCATCGGGCGCGGCGACCTGTCCCAGCACATCTCGATCAAGACCGGCGACGAGCTCGAGGCCCTGGCCGACCAGTTCAACGACATGGCCGGCCGGCTTCAGGATTCGTATTCCGACCTGGAGCGGAAGGTGGAGGCGCGCACCGGCGAATTGCGCGAGGCGCTGGACCAGCAGACCACCATCGCCGACTTCCTCAAACTGATCGGCCGCTCGACTTTCGATCTCGATGCCGTTCTCGATGCCCTGGTCAAGGCGGCAATGCGCCTGTGCGACGCCGACGTGGCCGCGATCAATCGGCCGGTCGGCACGGTCTATCGACCGGTCGCGTATCACGGCTATCCACCCGAGTGCGAACAGTATCTGAAGACCCTCGATTTCGCACAAGGCAAGGCATCGCTGGTCGGCCGAACTCTGCTCGGAGGCAAGACCGTTCACATCACCGACGTCAAGGCCGATGCGGACTATGCCCTGACGGAGCTGCAGCGCCTGGCCGGGTTCCGCACCATGCTGGGCGTGCCGCTGCTCCGCGAGGGCGTGCCGATCGGCGTCATCACGCTGTCGCGGCGAACCGTGCGGCCGTTCAGCGAGAAACAGATCGAGCTGGTCACGACATTTGCCGACCAGGCGGTGATCGCCATCGAGAACGTCCGGCTGTTCTCCGAACTGCAGCAGCGCACTCGCGAGCTGGGACAATCCGTGGGAGAGCTGCAGGCGCTGGGCGAGGTCAGCCAAGCGGTCAATTCGACGCTCGACATCGAGACCGTGCTCAACACCATCGTCGGCAAGGCCGTGCAGCTCTCCGGTACCGAGGCTGGCGCGATCTTCGTGTTCAACGCGGCAACGCGGCGTTTCCAGCTCGGCTACACCTACGGCCTGGACGACGCGTTGATCGCCGAAATGTCCAATCCGCAGATCGACCTCTCCAAGACGGCGATCGGCTGGGCCGCGGAGCGACGCAAGCCGCTGCAGTTTCCGGATCTGCGCGTCGAGCCGCCTTCGGCGGCGCGCGACTTCACCCTGGCGGCGGGGTATCGCGGCGTTCTCATCGTGCCGCTGCTGCGCCCCGACCACGCGGTCGGGGCGCTCGTGGTCCAGCGCAAGGAGCCCGGCCTGTTCACCGACAGCACCGTCGACCTGTTGCGTACCTTCGCGGCGCAATCCGTGCTCGCCATCCAGAACGCGCGCCTGTTCAGCGAAATCGAGGAGAAGGGCCGCCAGCTGTCGATTGCCAGCCAGCACAAGTCGCAGTTCCTCGCCAACATGAGTCACGAGCTGCGCACGCCGCTCAATGCCATCATCGGACTGACCGAGATGATGGTGACCAATGCGGCCCGCTTCGGCACCGAGAAGGCGGCGGAACCGCTCCGCCGCGTCTATCGCGCCGGGACGCACCTGCTCGGCCTGATCAACCAGGTGCTCGACCTGTCCAAGATCGAAGCCGGCAAGCTCGAACTGCATTCCGAAGCGGTCGCGATCGTTCCGCTGATCGACGAGGTCATCGATACGACGCGTCCACTGGCGGAGCAGAACAAGAACCGCCTGTTCGTCGACTACTCCCGGGATGTCGGCCGCCTGGTCGCCGATCCGATGCGACTGCGGCAGATCCTGCTCAATCTGCTCAGCAATGCCTGCAAGTTCACCACCGAGGGCGAGGTTTCCATGCGGGTCGGGCGGCGCGTGCTCGACGGGCGGGGCTGGGTCGAATTCGCAGTTTCCGATACCGGCATCGGCATGACCTCCGACCAATTGAACAAGCTGTTCGAGGAGTTCTCGCAGGCCGATTCCTCGACCGCCCGCCGCTATGGCGGCACCGGGCTCGGTCTCGCCATCACGCGCAAGCTCTGCCGCATGATGGGCGGCGACGTCATGGCCACGAGCCGCCTCGGCAAGGGATCGACTTTCACGGTTCGGCTGCCGGCGGCAAGCGATCTCATCGACGTCGATTTCGACCGCTCCGCCGACCGACGCGACGTCGCGTTGCCGCAATCCAATGCCATTCTGGTCATCGACGACGATGCTAACGCCCGCGACATCATCTCCAACCACCTGAAGAGCGCCGGATACGACGTGATCACCGCCGCCGGCGGTCTGGAGGGTCTGAAGCGGGCCAAGGAGGCGCGGCCGATCGCGATCACGCTCGACCTCATGATGCCCGACCTCGACGGCTGGGCGGTGCTCGCGGCCTTGCGCCAGGACGCGGAGCTCGCGGACATTCCGGTGATCATCACGACGATCCTGGACGAACAGCGCCGCGGGACCACGCTGGGCGCCGCCGGCTATCTCACCAAGCCGATCAATCGCGAACGGCTGATCCGGCTGCTCCAGCGTTTTCGCCAGCCGGTGCGGCGCACGCGCATCCTGGTGGTCGAGGACGACGACATCCAGCGCGAACGCATCCGCTCCTGGCTGGAGCCGCAGCAATGGATCATCAGCGAAGCAGAGAACGGCCAGGTCGCGCTCGAACGGCTCAAGCAGGAGGCACCCGACCTGATCCTGCTCGACCTGATGATGCCGGACATGGACGGATTTCAGCTGGTGGCAAGAATGCAGGAAGATCCCGTTCTGCAGGACATCCCGGTCATCGTCGTCACGGCGCGCGACCTGACCGCCGCCGACCGCGAGCGGCTGAACTCCGGCGTCCAGACGGTGCTGCTGAAAGAGACGTTCCTTCCCGCCGAGCTGGTCGAGCGCATACGCCGCCTCATCTCCGACGCTGGCCCAGCCCCCGTCCTGGAGCGCATGCCGTGATAAGGGTTCTCTACGTCGAAGACAACGACGACAACGTCTACATGCTCAAGATGCGGCTCGAGCTGCTCGACGAGTTCGAGGTGCTGGTGGCCGAGAACGGCGAGATCGGCTGTGCCAAGGCGGCGGCCGAGAAACCCGACGTGATCGTGATGGATCTCGAGCTCCCGGTCGTGGACGGCTGGGAGGCGACGCGGCGGCTGAAGAACAATCCCACCACGCGCGACATTCCGGTCATCGCCCTTTCGGCGCACGCGCTCGCCGGCTCGCGCGAGAAGGCGCTAGCCGCCGGGTGCAACGAATTTGACACGAAGCCCGTCGACTTCGATCGGCTGGTGGCGAACATCAGGCGCGTGCTCGACGGCCGCAGGTGAGCGGCTGCCGGCGGAACGACGCCGCTCACCGGCCGGCCGGGGCGACGAAGAATGCCTCCAGGACTCGCTGCTCCTTGGTCTCGATCGTGTGCGGCCCGTCAAGCTCGAAGGCGCCATTGAGCTTATTCGCCGTCGCTGCCGAGACCAGGACCCGGTTGGGGCGGCTGGCGGCCTCCAGCCGCGACGCCACGTTGACCGTATCTCCCCACACGTCGTAGACGAACTTGCGCGTGCCGATCACCCCGGCCATCACCGGCCCCGAGTGAACGCCGACCCGGATGCGGAACGGCGTGGGCAGGCTCGACTGCAATCGCTCGGCGGCCGCCACCATGTCCAGGGCGAGCTTGGTGGCAATCGCGGCATGGCCGGGACGCGGCGTCGGCAGGCCGGCGACCGCCATGTAGCTGTCGCCGAACGTGCGAATTTTTTCGACCCTGACGTCCTCGGCGAGCCTGTCGAATTCGCTGAACAGCCGATTCATGCAGCCGACGATCTCGTAGACCCGCATCCGCTCGGTGATGCGGGAAAAGCCGACCACGTCCGTGACGATGACGGTGGCGTCGTCGAAATGATCCGCGATATTGCTTTCGCCGTTGCGCAGACGCACCACGATCTCCGGCGGCAGCATGTTTCGCAGAAGGTCCTCGGAGTGGCGTTTTTCCTGCTCGAGCTTGCCCAGGTATTCGCTTTCCAATGCACGCAGCGCATGCTTCTGCAACGCGGACGCCACCCTGGCGCGCAAGATGGTCGAATTGAACGGCTTCGGCAGATAGTCATCGGCGCCGATGCCGATGCACTTCGAGATCTTCTCGCTGTCCGAGTCCGCGCTCAGCACGACCACCGGCGTGTCGCGCGTCTGCGGATTATCCTTGATGATCTTGAGAACTTCGTCGCCGGCCATTCCCGGCATCATCATGTCGAGCAGGATGAGGCCGAAATTCTCCCGGGCCAGGAGCGCCAGCGCCTCGTGCCCGCCGGTTGCGATGGCTATCCGGGTATAGCCATCGCTCTCTAACAGAAGTTGCAGAGTATACCGATCGTCGTCGTTGTCATCGACGATGAGGATTCCGGGAAGATCCCCTTCCATCAAGGACCTCGATCCTGGCGCGGCGGGCGAAACCGGCTTCGAGCCACGATGTTACACGGGCGGGTTGTCCCCCACCACTCGGGCGTCCGGATCAACGCAATCGGCGCCGCCCCGGCAATGCAAGAATCCGTGATCGTCGGCGAGTCTGCAGCGCCGGGCGTGGTCGTTGGAAGGCTGCGGCGGGACCCGGGCACCGCCAGGGTTCAGCGCTCCGCCAGTTCGGCGAGCTCTTCAAGCGCGGTACGGTTGGCGACGGTCACCAGGCTTTCCTCGATCTGCACGATGCCCCGGCGCTGCCAGGCGCGCAGGCATTTGTTGATGCTTTCCCGCGTGGCGCCGCAGATGTTGCCGAGCTCGCGTTGTGACAGCTGCACCTGCAAGGTCGCCCGCCCGGCCGGCGCTTCCTCGGTATTTGCCAGCCGCAGCAGGGCCTTGGCCAGGCGCGCCGGCAGCTCCAGCAGGGCGAGTTCGGCGATGTGCTGGTCGGTATTGCGCAACCGGTTGCACAGCACTTCCACCAGCTTGGGCCACACATGCGGGTAGCGATCGAGGAAGGAGAGGACCTCGCGACGCTCCAGAATCGCCAAGCTGCATGCCGTCATGGCCCGCGCGTCGGCAGTACGGTCCTTGCCGTCGAGCAGCGCGATCTCGCCAAAGATCTCCTTCGGCTGAAGGATGGCGAGCACGATCTCCTTGCCGTCGGGCGAAGGCACGCTGATGCGGACGCTGCCGCTGAGTACCGCCATCATGCTGTCGCCCGGCGAGCCCATGAGGAAAATGGTTTCGCCGGCCGCGTAATTGCGAACGCGGACGCGCCCGAACAGAACGCTGCGCTCGTCGGCGTCGAGCTCGTGGAACAGATAGCACTCGCCGAGCAGGCGGCGAGCGTCGTCTGTTGGAATTCGGGTCACAACCCCCACGGAATCTGCTCCACGATCGAACACCTGTGAATGCCTGTCAGACACCATAAACCCCTATTCGCGTCGGAGCAAAGGCAGGCCGATCATACGATCCCCGCGATCAGCGCAAGATTGCCAGGCGGTTAATCCGCAGGGCCATCCCGGCGACCTGAGAATCGCGCCTGGCTTGGCTCATGGGCCAAAAAAACGAGCGTCCATCTGCCGCACATCGCGATGAGCGCTCAGTGGGTGGTCAGCCAATCGCGGGCGGCCCGTTGCGCCGCCGAGATCTCCTCCGGCGACATCTCGGCTGCGATCTCACGGCGCAGCCGTACCGCTTCCTGGTTGCCGCGCATCGCCGCAAGGTTGAACCACTTGTGGGCGGCGACCAGGTCCACGGCGTCTCCATTCGCGTACCTCATCCCAAACTGGAACAGGAGGCTGGCCGCGTCGTCGTGAGCGCTCATCTCCTCCATTTTGATCAGTCCATGATCCGTCATGTTAACCATCCCCCGGCAACCTGACGCCGGTGCGCTCGCGTTGTTGTGTCGGCAGGCTCTACCCGCCACTGGCGCCGGCGACGCGGCATGGCTGCCACACGCTCGATGTCTCATCGCTCGGACATTCCGGCCGATAGATCGTTTCCTCCTGCGCGCTTGGTGCAGCGAACTTCGTACGGGCGTCCGATGCGGCCCACCCGGCCGAACCGAAGGCGGATGCCGCCAGAATCGCCAGCGCGAGTGCATGCCTGCTCACTGTTCCCATAGCCGTCCTCCTCTGGATTTGCGCGAGGTGAAAAGACCGCTGTTATGCCCTCCCCCCTACACCCGGGTCCGCCCCGCAAGGTATGAGCTATCTCACAGGACCGCGGGACAATTGATCGGCGGCCGCGGTACCGCCGAACGGCGCGCCAACATGCTGTTCTTTCGGGAGCTTTCCTCATCCAGACGGACGATGCGGCCTCGTCCGTTCGGATGAGGTTTTGGCGCGTCAGGGCGTCAGGGCGCCCGACCGCGCCGCCGCTGTGACGCAGTTCATACGCCGCGTCTCGCGGGCTCGGATAAAACGAGACCGGCCTCAAAGCCCGGTTCGCCGACCGGGCTTCCAGAGTTCACACGGGGGAGAACAGCCATGAACGCGTCGAAAAATCGCACCGCCGCGATCGCCATTGCGGCTGCCCTTACGGCGCTTATTGCCGCTCCGTCGTGGGCGGCGACGCAGCCGACCGACCAGGAGCGCGCCTCCAACACCTACCAGACCTATCGGGGCGCCACCGGCTGCGTGCAGGACCTCGGTTATGGCCGCATCGTCGAGGGCTGCGACTGACGGCACGAGAAGGACGGACCGCATGATCCGTCCTTCTTCGTCCGTTCTCTAGGAGCTGCCCCGCGTCCGCCGGTCGAGCTGCTCGTAGGCCGCCTGCGCGATCTTGATCAGCCGGTCGCGGTCGGCCGGGCCGCTCACCACGAACCCGACGTCTCCGTCACCCCAGTACACGGCAGCCACCTGCCCGGCGACATTGTAGTGCAGGGCCGTCTCGGGCGCAGCCGAGCGGGCGCAATACAGCGTGTAGCGATCGCCGGACGCGCTCTCGTACATGAACATCGCAGCCGCCTTGCCCGAATGCCCGGGCAGCAGACGGCCTCCCATCAGCTTGAGCCCGAACGTGGCGAGATCGGGCGCCCGCAGGGTGGAGCCCACCCGCCGCGACAGCCATGGCAGAAGGTGGCTGGCATCCGCCGGCACTTCCACCGGATGGCGTACTTCGGAGACGTACAGCTTGTGGGCGTCGAGCGCTTCCGCCGTCACCGTGACGGCGGCCGCTGGCGGAATGCTCACCAGGGCGCCGCGGCCGATCCAGCCGGTGGCGCCGCCGACCAGAAACGCGCAGACCACCGCGGCGACCGCCATCCGTGTCCATTTGCGTTCGGCGCGGGCGAGACGCGCGAGATTGAGGCGGGCCGGAACCGGATTGCGCTTGGCCCCGCCGTAGCGCACGCGGATCAGCTCGGCATGGGCGCGCCAGGCGGCGACGCGGGCCGCATCGTCGGGATGCGCAGCCAGCCAGGCTTCGACCGTCTTGCGACGATCGATCGGCAGCTCTCCGTCGACATAGGCGTGGAGCTCGTCATCCGTCACAGTCAAATCGCGATCGACCATCTATTAACCTTCGTATCACTTCACGCGGCGCAGCGCCGGGCGCTCGCCGTCGAGAAACGCCTTGACCTGCGCCCGCGCGCGCGCCAGGCGCGACATCACGGTGCCAATCGGCACGCCCTGTACCTCCGCGACCTCGCGATAGCTGAGTCCCTCCAGCACCACCAGGAGCAACGCGGTGCGCTGGTCGTCGACCAGCGTCGCCAGGGCGCGCTCTATATCGCGGCTGCCCGCCTCCGGGCCGGCCATGTCGGCGGCGTCGTTGTCGTCCATCGGCATCAAGGCCGGCCGACGCGACAGCGAGCGCAGCCGATTGCGATTGAGATTGGTCAGGATCGTATACAGCCAGCTGCGTACATCGCCTCCAAGAAACAGCCGCTCCGAGCGCAGGGCGCGTACCAGGGTGTCCTGCACCAGGTCGTCGGCCACGTCGCCGTCCCGCGTGAGCGCACGCGCATAACGCCGCAGCGCGGGAATCGCCGCCTCGACATCCTGCCGAAAGCCACCCAAATCCCGCTCCCCTGCATCGCCCAGGTCGGGGCGATGTCCCTTGCACCAAAAACACCAGCCTTCGCCGCGTATTCCGGGTCGGCCGCCGACCGGGCGGCATGCTTGAAGGCCTATATACCCTATGCCATATGGCACCCGGAAACCACCGGTGGAAATCGGGCCGGGACAAGCGTGATGGCCGAAGCCTCGGGTCTGATGCGCGGCAAGCGGGGCCTCATCATGGGGCTTGCGAACAATCGCTCCATCGCCTGGGGGATCGCCAGGGCCTGTCACCAGGCGGGCGCGCAGCTCGCATTCACCTATCAGGGCGACGCGCTCAAGAAGCGGGTCGAGCCGCTCGCCGAGGAGGTCGGCGGGCTCGTCGTCGGCCATTGCGACGTCACCGAGGACGCCACCATCGACGCCGCCTTCGCGGCGATCACCAAGGCGTGGGGCACGCTCGATTTCGTCGTGCACGCCATCGCGTTCTCGGACAAGGATCAGCTCGACGGCCGCTACGTCGATACGACGGCGGACAATTTTACCAAGACGCTGCAGATCAGCTGCTACTCGTTCACGGCGGTCGCCCAGCGCGCCGAACGGGTGATGCCGAACGGGGGCTCGCTGGTCACCCTGACTTATTACGGCGCCGAGAAGTGGATGCCGCATTACAACGTAATGGGCGTGGCTAAGGCGGCGCTCGAAGCCTCGGTGCGCTATCTGGCGGCCGACCTCGGGGAAAAAAGCATTCGCGTCAACGCCATCTCGGCCGGGCCGATCAAGACGCTGGCAGCGGCTGGCATCGGCGACTTCCGCTACATCCTCAAGTGGAACGAGTACAATTCCCCGATGCGGCGCACGGTCTCGATCGAGGAAGTGGGCGACACCGCCGTGTATCTCCTGTCGGATCATGCGCGCGGCGTCACCGGCGAGATCCTTCACGTCGATGCCGGCTATCATATCGTCGGCATGAAGCGTCCGGACGCCCCGGACATTTCCGTCGTCAAGGATTAGTGCGTGCTCAAGCGACGCGACGCCGGATCAACCGGCGTATGCGGCCGGCCGGAGCTGCAGGTTGTCGCGGTGTTGCGGACCGCGAGGCCCGTAGTCGAGGTCGGCCCCCTTGTTGCTGCTGCTGGTGACCGCGGCGGGAGCGTCGTAGGGGTCCATGATTGATTCGACGAAGATCATCGTGTCGTTCGGCGCGCTGAGGGCGTTTTGCAGGTCCCTGCTGGTCTTGACGACGAACGATCGCGCCGAGGTGTCGGGACGGAACACCTTCGGCAGATTGGCATAGGCCCAGCTGGCGATGTCGTTGTAGGACTCGGTCTTGCCGAGGTAGCCGCGTTCGATCGTGTATCCGCCGTTGTTGATCAGGAAGATCACCGGCTTGTGGTCGTGTCGCAGAATGGTCGACAGCTCCTGCGCCGTGACCTGGAACGAGCCGTCGCCCACGAACAGCAGGTGACGACGATCCGGCGCTGCGGTCAGTGTGCCGAGCAGGGCTCCGACCGAGTAGCCGATCGATCCCCAGTTGACTGACCCGACGAATGTGCAGTTCGGCGGGAGCTTCAGGCCGAAGAGAGCGTATGACGTGCCATTGTCGACGAACAGGACGTCCCCGGGCCGGAGGTAGCCCTGGATGGCCTGCCAATAGGCAGCCTGAGTCAGCTTGGCGGAGCCGTAGGCGTGCGTGCCCGCCACCGTTGCCGCAACATGGCGTGGAGCGCGGTTCCTGACGTGCGGGACCGCATCGATGACGCCGCGGAGGACTTCCTTGAGCGTCACCGCCTGATAGTTGTCATCGCCGACGTCCACCGAGTGGCCGCGGACGCGGATCGTGTCGGCGGGCAGCGAGGCCGTGAAGTCGCCCGTGGTCACCTCGATCGGCCGGTAGCCGATGGAGAGCAGGCAGTCGCTCGTCTCGATCGCCTCGCGTACATGCGGCTCGCTTGGCTTGCCGTTGTAGATGCCGAGGTAGTGAGGAAATGTCTCATCGATCACAGCTTTGGCTGTGTTGATCACTGCCACGGGAACCTGCATCTTCTCGGCCAGCCCCATGACCTCGGATGCGACGCCGAACCGGTCCGCGTCCGCATCCACCAGGATCGCCGGCGACCTGGCGGCGGACAGCCGCCCAGCGACCGCGGCGATGCACGAACGCAGCCGTTCCGGGTCGCTGGGCGGTTCGGCGAGCACGAGCGGACCTGCCGGAACCTCAATGTCGAGATAGGCGATGTCGGACGGCAGCTCCATGTACACGGGGAGCTTCTCCCGCCAGGCGGTGAGAATCAACCTGTCGATCTCGGTGAGCGCGTTGCGTGGGGTGAGCCTGGCCTGCGCGGCGGTTACCTGTGCGTAGGCGCGGAGAAAGTGATCCCAGGTCCCGTCGGCCATTGTGTGGTGCATCCCCAGGCCACGGTCGATGGACCTGAGCGGTATCGATCCGCAGATGCAGATGACCGGGACGTGCTCGCTGTAGGAGCCGGCGACACCGTTGATCGCGCTCAGGGCGCCGACTCCGTTCGTCACCAGCAGCG
Organism: Xanthobacteraceae bacterium; assembly: GCA_035259885.1. Lineage (GTDB taxonomy): Bacteria > Pseudomonadota > Alphaproteobacteria > Rhizobiales > Xanthobacteraceae > DATFWC01. The sequence continues at coordinate 14,497 of DATFWC010000012.1, read as the reverse complement.
CGCCCAGTCTGTTCAGCCGCGCATAGCCGTCCGCCGCATAGGACGCGTTCAGCTCACTGCATGAGCCGATCCATTTCAGTGTTCCGGTGTCCTGGAGCTGCTGCAACAGCTCGAGATTGTAGTCGCCGGGGACGCCGAACAGGTGCCGGACGCCGGCCTCCTCGAGACGGCGAAGCAGGAAGTCACCAATCTTCATTCGTCGGCTGGAGCTGCTGGACATCGCTTTTGCCTCCTTCGACTGGACCTGATTTTATGAGTACACGGGTTGGTGTCCCGAACCCGAAGTTCGCATGAGCATGCCGCGAGTCCGATTGCGAACTTCGGGTTCAAAGGGCACTAGAAATATAAACTTAGATTCCGAAGTTCGCATGCGAGTGCGCCGCAAGGTATTGCGAAGTTCGGAATCGGGACATTAGAGGACGGCGCGCCGCTGCGCCCGGATTGAATGACGGAACCCGTCCTGTTCTACGTCCGCCACGGCGAGACCGAGTGGAACAAGCAGGGCCGGCTGCAGGGACAGCGCGATTCCGCCCTCACCGCGCTCGGGCTGGCGCAGGCTGTGCAAAGCGCCGGGATCGTGCGCGACCTGGTCACGCGCGAGGGCGGCGATATCGCGGCCCTCGATTTCGTTGCCAGCCCGCTCGGGCGGGCGCGTGCCACCATGGAAGCCGTGCGCGCGGCGCTCGGCCTCGATCCCGCCGCTTATCGCACCGATGCGCGGCTGGCGGAGCTGTCGTTCGGCCGCTGGGAAGGCGTCGCCTATCCCGAACTGCTGGCGCACGAGCATGATGCACTGGCGGCGCGCGAGAAGGACAAGTGGAATTTCACGCCGCCCGGGGGCGAAAGCTACGCCGACCTCATGGCACGCGTGCGGGCCTGGCACGCGACGGTCGGACGCGCCAGCGTGGTGGTGGCCCACGGCGGCACGGCGCGCGCGCTCGTCGCCTTGCGCGGCATCGCCGCGCCGGAAAAGGCCGCGGTGTTCGATATCGAGCAGGGCGTCGTCTACCTGTTCGCCGCCGGCGGCGTTATCCGCTATGCCTGAGCGACAAAATCGGCCGCAGACGAGAAGCGGCCGGACTTGACGTCCGGCCGCCGGGAAAGCGCAAGCGCTTTCGGTGATCTTCGTCAGGCCGCGATGCGATACAGGATGAGCTCGGCGCCCTTCTTCTTTTTCTTCTTCTTGGCGGTGGTCATCTCGTCCTGAGCGGTGGAGAGCGCGGCGCCCTTCTTCTTCTTTTTCTTCGCTGCCGTCATCTCGTCCTGAGCGATGGTGAGCTCGGCGCCCTTCTTCTTTTTCTTCTTCGCCGCGGTCAGCTCGTCCTGAACGATGCCGAGCTCGGCACCCTTCTTCTTTTTCTTCTTCTTCGCTGCTGTCAGCTCGTCCTGAATGATGGTGAGCTCGGCGCCCTTCTTCTTTTTCTTCTTCTTCGCCGCGGTCAGCTCGTCCTGGACGATGCCGAGCTCGGCGCCCTTCTTCTTTTTCTTCTTCTTCGCTGCTGTCAGCTCGTCCTGCATGATGGTGAGCTCGGCACCCTTCTTCTTTTTCTTCTTCTTCGCTGCGGTGAGCTCGTCGTTCACGATGATTTCGGCCCCCTTCTTCTTCTTTTTCTTCTTGGCCGCCGACAGATCGTCGCTCTTCACGACCGTGTCGACCGCCGGAGCCGCGAAGACGGGAGTCAGGCTGGTGGAGCCAAGAAACCCGAGCGCGGCAATGATGGCTGTCAATTTGCGCATGATGGTTATCCTCATTGACCGTTACCTGGCAGGAGTCCGGCTCTGAAGGCTGCGCCGCCGGAGATCAGGCTTGTGCCCAGACGCCCCCCTTGCCACCTTTTGCTCAATACATGATGTGGCGATCTTGTTCAAATAGATTCAGAAGAAAAAACGCTGAAATCCCCGTAACTTAACGTATGTTCAGCTTGTCATTAACTGTCGTTCAGCGAAATGAATGTTCGTTCATCTTGCTAAATCTCGGTTCAGCAAGTCTACCGGCGTGCCGGCAAATCGATGGCGCCGCCGGCGCGCCGCGCGGGACGTGGACGCCGCGTGTTGGCGACACCGAGACGCCACCGCATCCCGGCTGCCGCACGGCTTTGCAAGACTGCCGGTTCGGTTCATAAAGCCGCCAGCGCGGCTCGTTGCACACAGTCCGGATTTCATGTCGTTCAATACATTCGGCCATCTCTTCCGCGTCACGACGTTCGGTGAGAGCCATGGCGCCGCGATCGGCTGCATCGTCGATGGCTGCCCGCCCCGCATTCCACTCACGGCCGCCGAGATCCAGCGCGACCTGGACCGCCGCCGTCCCGGTCAGTCGCGCTTCACGACCCAGCGGCGCGAGCCGGATACGGTCAAAATTCTGTCCGGCGTATTCTTGGACGAGGCGAGCGGACAGGAGGTCACGACCGGCACGCCGATCGCCCTCGTGGTGGAAAATGTCGACCAGCGGTCGAGGGACTATGCCGATATCAAGGACAAGTACCGGCCGGGACATGCCGGCTACACCTATGACGTGAAGTACGGCCTGCACGATTACCGCGGCGGCGGACGCGCATCCGCGCGCGAGACGGCGGCGCGGGTCGCCGCCGGCGCCATCGCCCGCAAGGTGGTGGCCGGCATGACGGTGCGCGCCGCCCTCATCCAGATGGGACCGCACCGCGTCGACCGCGCCCGCTGGGACTGGAACCAGGTGGCCGAGAACCCGTTCTTCTGTCCCGACGGCGCCCTGGTTCCGACCCTCGAAAGCTTCCTCGATGACGTGCGCAAGCGCGGCTCCTCGGTTGGCGCCGTGATCGAGGTGGTGGCGGACGGCGTGCCGCCCGGCCTGGGCGCGCCGGTCTATGGCAAGCTCGACGGCGACATCGCCGCGGCCCTGATGGGCATCAACGCCGTCAAGGGCGTGGAGATCGGCGACGGCTTCGCCACTGCGGCGCTCAGCGGCGAAGAGAATGCCGACGAGATGCGCATGGGCAACGACGGCAACCCGCGCTTCCTGTCCAACCACGCCGGCGGTATTTTGGGCGGGATTTCCACCGGACAGCCGATCGTGGCCCGCTTTGCCGTGAAGCCGACCTCGTCGATCCTGACGCCGCGGCGCACGGTCGATCGCTACGGTCACGAGACCGAGATCGTGACCAAGGGCCGCCACGACCCCTGCGTCGGCATCCGCGCGGTACCGATCGGCGAAGCCATGGTGGCCTGCGTCGTCGCCGATCACTATCTGCGGCAGCGCGGACAGGTGGGCGCGCCGGTGCCATGGCCGTTCACCAAGCCGGCCGATTGAGCCAACCGCCGAGGGACCAAAAGCTTGCCCGACAACCACCAGCGGATCGGCAGCGTCATCGAGGCGTTCCAGCGCGGCGGGCTCATCGTCGTCACCGACGACGACGACCGCGAGAACGAGGGCGATCTGTTCGTCGCCGCCTCGCTGTGCACGCCCGAACAGATGGCCTTCATCATTCGCCACACCTCGGGAATCGTGTGCGCGCCGCTCGACGCCGAGGAGGCCAAGCGCCTGCGCCTCGATCCGATGGTGGCGCTGAACGACGCACCCCTCGGCACTGCCTTCACGGTGTCGGTGGACGTGCGCCACGGGCTCACCACCGGTATCTCCGCCGAGGAGCGGACGCACACGGTGCGGGCGCTCGCCAACCACAACAGCGGACCGGCCGATTTCGTGCGGCCCGGCCACGTCTTTCCGCTGGTCGCCAAGGAAGGCGGCGTGCTGATGCGTTCCGGCCATACCGAAGCCTGCGTGGATCTGTGTCGGCTGGCCGGGCTGCCGCCGGTCGGCGTCCTCGCCGAGCTGATGAACGACGACGGCACGGTGATGCGCGGGCCTGCGGTCGCGGCCTTCGCCACCGAGCACGGCCTCAAGCTCATCTCGATCGCCGACCTCATCGCCTACCGGCAGGCACGCGACAAACTGGTCAAGCGCGTGGCCGAGTTTCCGGTGAAGAGCGAGATCGGGCTACTGCAGGGCTATGCCTATGTGACGCCGTTCGACGCGGTCCAGCACATGGCGTTCGTCTACGGCCGCATCGGCGACGGCAAGGACGTGCCGGCGCGGCTGCACCGCGCCGACATCATCCGCGACGTGTTCGGCGGCGCGCATCCGGTGCACGCCGCGCTGCAGCGTTTCCAGCAGGAGGGACGCGGCGTGCTGGTGTTTCTGCGCGACGGCACCGCCGGCGTGCCGACGCAGGCCATTCCCCAGGCCGGCGGCACCGGCTCGGAAGTCGCGCGGTCGCGCCAATGGCGGGAAGTCGGCCTTGGCGCCCAGATCCTCAAGGACCTCGGCATCTCGTCGATCCGGCTTCTCTCCTCGGCCAAGCTGACCTATATCGGGCTCGCCGGATTCGGCATCGAGATTCGTTCGACCGAGACGCTCGATTGACCGGCGCCGGCAGGCTCCCATGCTCATCGGCATACCCAAGGAAACTAAGGACAACGAATACCGGGTCGGCCTGGTGCCGTCGGCGGTGCGCGAGCTCGCCGCCAACCAGCACCACGTCATCGTCGAGACCGCGGCCGGGCTGGGCGCCGGATTGGCCGACGACGACTACCGCGCGGCCGGCGCCGACATCGTCGCCACGGCCGACGAGGTGTTTTCCCGCGCCGAGCTGATCGTCAAGGTCAAGGAGCCGCTGGCGGGTGAGCGCAAGAAGCTCAAGCGCGGGCAGGTGCTGTTCACCTATCTCCACCTCGCCCCCGATCGTGCGCAGACCGAGGATTTATTGGCGTCAGGCGTCACCGCGATCGCCTACGAGACGGTCACCAGCCCGCAGGGCAGCCTGCCTCTGTTGACGCCAATGTCGGAGGTCGCTGGCCGCATGGCCCCGCATGTCGGCGCCAACTACCTGGAGAAGACCAAGGGCGGCCGCGGCGTGCTGATGGGCGGTGTCCCCGGCGTGCCGCCCGCCGACGTGCTCGTCCTCGGCGGCGGCGTATCCGGCAGCAATGCGGCCCTGATCGCGCTCGGCATGGGCGCCAGCGTGACGGTCGTCGACCGCAATCCGGAAGCGCTGCGCCGCATCGCCGCCCAGTTCGGCCCGCGCGTGCGCACCGCCTTTTCCACCCGCGACGTGGTCGAGACGCTGTGCCGGCGCAGCGATCTCGTCATCGCCGCGGTTCTGATCCCCGGCGCGGCGGCGCCGAAAATCATCAGCGCCGATACCGTGAAGGCGATGAAGCCGGGATCGGTGATCGTCGACATCGCCATCGACCAGGGCGGCTGCGCCGAGACCTCGCGGCCGACCACCCACTCCGATCCGATCTACCTTGTGGATGACGTCGTTCACTACTGCGTTACCAACATGCCGGGCGCAGTGGCGCGCACGTCGACGTTCGCGCTCAACAACGTGACGCTTCCCTTCGTGCTCGCGCTCGCCGACAACGGGCTGCGGCGCGCCATGGCCGAGGATCCGCATTTCCGCAACGGGCTGAACGTGCATGACGGCCAGGTCACGCACAAGGCCGTAGCGAGCGCACTCAAGCTCCCCTACGCGCGCGCCGAAGCAGCGCTGAAGATGTAGCGCCATTCTGCTTTGCATCGCCCGCGGTCCATGCCAACATGCCGACCTTGGGGGGGCGGATGCGTTCACACAGTCTGTGGCTTTCGAGTCTGGCTGCGCCGGGGATTGCGGCGCTCGCCGCCTATGGCGTCGTCGCGGCGGCACCGCCGCCACCGCGTCTTGCCGATCTGCCCGGCGCCCGCACGTCGGCCGCGGTCGACGTCGATGTCGAGCTGGTGCTTGCGGTCGACATTTCCTATTCGATGGATCCCGACGAGCTGGCGCTGCAGCGCGAGGGCTATGTCGAGGCGCTCACCTCGCCCGAGTTCCTCGGTGCGCTCAAGCATGGCATGCACGGCCGCGTCGCCGTGACCTATGTCGAATGGGCGGGAGTGATCGACCAGAAGGTGGTGCTGCCGTGGCGGCTGATCGACGGCCGCGAAACCGCCGAGTCGGTCGCCGCGCAGATCGGCCGGGCGCCGCAGCGCCGCGCCTACCGCACGTCGATCGCCGCCGCGCTCACGTTCTCCGCCTCGCTGTTCGAGGAGAACGGCTATCGTGGCATCCGCCGCGTGATCGACGTCTCCGGCGACGGCACCAACAACCAGGGGCCGCCGGTCGCCATCGTGCGCGACGAGGTGGTGGCCAAGGGCATGACCATCAACGGCCTGCCGATCATGCTGAAGCGCCCCAATCCCTCGACCCTGGATATTCCGGATCTCGACATCTACTACGAGGACTGCGTGATCGGCGGACCGGGCGCCTTCGTGGTGCCGATCAGGGAACGGGAGAAATTCCGCGACGCCATCCGCACCAAGCTGGTGCTCGAGATCGCCGGACATTATCCCGAGCCGCGCCGCATCCCGGCGGCGGCCGACGCCCCGCGCATCTCCTGCACCATCGGCGAGCGCATGTGGCAGCAGCGCTGGGGCGGCGGCATGGACCGCTGAGGCGCAAAGCTGGTCGCTTTTTCTCTGGAAAACCGGTTCCCACTTTCCGGAAAATGCTTTAACGCTCGAAGCGCGCCACCAGCTCCACGTGGGCGGCATAGCGGAACTGATCGACCGGCGTGACGCGCACCAGGCGATAGCCGCCCGCGACCAGGATCTTTGCGTCGCGCGCGAAGGTGGCGGGATTGCATGACACGCCGACGATCACCGGCACGCGCGCGGCGGCGAGCGCGCGCGCCTGCGCCTCGGCGCCCTGGCGCGGCGGGTCGAACACCACGGCGTCGTGGCGCTCGAGCTCGGCCGCCGCGAACGGCCGGCGGAACAGGTCACGCACCTGCGCCTCGATGGGTTTCAGCCCCGGCGCCGCGGCGGCGCGCGTGAGCGCAGCCATGGCGGCGGCATCCGCATCGGCGGCGGTGACGCGCGCGCCTTCCGCCAGCCGCAGCGCGAACGGCCCGACGCCGGCGAACAGATCCAGGACCGCCTTTGCCTTGCCGACGTGGGTCCCCACCAGCCGCGCCAGCACCGCCTCGCCTGCTTCAGTCGCCTGCAGGAAGGCGCCGGGCGGCAGCACCACCTTGGCGCGCCCGATCGTGATGGCCGGCGCAGCGCGCTGGGCGACCAGCTCGCCATGCCGGGTCAGGCGCGCCAGCCGATGCGCCTCGGCAACGGCGGCGAGTTTTGCGATCTGCGCCGCCGCCAGAGCGCCCGAGCCGCGCACGTCGACGTCGAGCCCGGCATCGGTTGCCGTGACGTGGATGTCGAGCGGCTTGCCGGCGCCTCGGAGCGCCTCGGCGATGGCCCAGGCGCTTTCGAGGGCGCCGCCCAGGCTGGGCGCCAGGACCGGGCAGCGGTCGATGGCAACCACGTCGTGCGAGCGCGGGGCGGCGAAGCCGACCTGAAGGATGTCGTCGCGCCGCCGCGTGGGGCCGGCGCGGCGGGCATGAAAGACGGCGCGCCGGCGTCCTGCTCCGTGGGCGTCGATCAGATCGTCGACGTCAGGCGGAAGCCCGGCCTGCACCAGCGCCGTGACGACGAGGTCGCGCTTCCAGGCGCGGTAGCGCTCCCACGCCCAGTGCTGGACCGCGCAGCCGCCGCACACGCCGAAGTGCGGACAGACAGGAGCGATCCGGTCGGGACTGGCGGTGTCGACGCGGAGCAGATGGCGGCGGTCGGGATGGCCGGGGACCGGCTCCACCTCGACGGTCTCGCCCGGCAGCGCATAGGCGACATAGACCGGGCCGGCCGCCGTCTCGGCCAGGCCGTCGCCGCGGTGCGCCAGGCGCGCGATCGACAGGCGCTCAGTCACGCCGCGCCCCGATGAGAAACTCGCGGTTTCCCGCACCACCCGCGATCGGCGACGCCACGATGTCGATCACGTCCCAGCGCAGCGCAGCGAACGCGGCGCGGACGTCCGCGCACACGGCGGCGTGCACGGCCGGGTCGCGCACGATGCCTTTGCGGACGTGGCGACGGCCGGCCTCGAATTGCGGCTTGATCAGCGCAACGGCTTCCGCCGGCGCGCGCGCCAGGGCCAGCGCCGCAGGCAGCACGAGCTTGAGCGAGATGAAGCTGACGTCGATGACGACGAGATCGGGCCACTCGGGCAGCCGCGCCGGAGCAAGGTCGCGAATATCGGTCTGTTCGAAGGACGTGACCTCGGGCCTTGCCTTCAGCCGCGCATCAAGCTGCTCGCGTCCCACGTCGACCGCATAGACGCGGCGCGCGCCGCGCGCCAGCAGGACGTCGGTGAAGCCGCCCGTGGAAGCGCCGACATCGAGGCAGATGCGCCCGCCGGGATCGAAGCCGAACCGGTCGAGAGCCGCTGCGAGCTTCACGCCGCCGCGCGAGACCCAGGGGAACGCCGGCTGAGCGCGCAGCGCCGCATCGACCGCCACCGGCTCGGACGCGCGCGCGATCGCCACATCGTCTGCCGTCACCAGACCAGCGGCAATCGCCGCCTGCGCCTTGGCGCGGCTGTCGAACAGCCCACGCTCGACGAGCAGCAGGTCGGCGCGGCGACGGTTTCGCATCCGCGTTTCTAGCAATGACCGTATCAATCGGCCAGACAACGGCGGCGGTCTGCACACGCCAGCAAGGTGCGCCGCCACCGGAAGCACCGTTTGGCAAGCGAGCCAATCGGCACGCACCACGGAACATCTGCGACTGTGGGCCGTTTGTGGTGCGCGGCCCGGCATTTCGGGCCGTCGGCGCTTGGTCGCCACATCGTCATCTGGTCAAGCAAAGGTCGAGTCAATGGCACGGAAATACTCAAGGAGCGCTTCGCGGGACGTCGAACGCGCCATGCGCAAGCGCAAGAAGGGGACGCTCAGAAGCGGCCGCAGCAAGAAGAAGGTGAAAAGCCGCAAGCAGGCGATCGCGATCGGGCTGTCGGAAGCGCGCCGCAAGGGCAAGAAGGTCCCGAAGCGGAAGTCGTCCCGCAAGCGCAAATCCAAGCGCAGCTGATGACGACCTGGTCGTCCCCGCGGAGGCGGGGACCCATGATCGCTACCGGAGAGATTCGGGAGAGGCGGTGTTCATGGGTTCCCGCTTGCGCGGGAACGACCCGAGAGGGATGCAGCGATCACGCCAGCCGGGGTCGCGCGACCGCCATATCCTTGCCGAGCGCCTCGAACACTTTTGTCACGATGCCCTTCGCGTCGAGACCGGCCTTTGCGTACATGGCGGCCGGGCTGTCCTGATCGATGAAGACGTCGGGCAGCACCATCGAGCGCACCCTCAGGCCGCGATCGAGCGCGCCGTGCTCGGCCAGGGTCTGCATGACGTGGGCGGCGAACCCGCCGACCGCGCCCTCCTCGACCGTGATCAGCACCTCGTGCTCGCGCGCCAGCCGCAGCACCAGGTCGGTGTCGAGCGGCTTGGCGAAGCGCGCGTCGGCGACGGTTGCCGACAGGCCGAAGGTGGCGAGCTCTTCCGCCGCCTTGAGGCATTCGCCGAGGCGCGCGCCGAACGACAGCAACGCCACCGACGTGCCTTCGCGCACGATGCGGCCGCGGCCGATCTCGAGCGGCTTGCCCTCCTCCGGCATGTCGACGCCGACGCCCTCGCCGCGCGGATAGCGCAACGCCGAGGGGCGGTCGTCGATGGCGGCCGCCGTGGCCACCATGTGGACGAGTTCGGCCTCGTCCGCCGCCGCCATGACGACGAAGCCCGGCAGGCAGCCGAGATAGGCCACGTCGAACGCACCGGCGTGGGTCGGGCCGTCGGCCCCGACCAGGCCGGCGCGGTCCATGGCAAAGCGCACCGGCAGCCGCTGGATCGCGACGTCGTGCACCACCTGGTCGTAGGCGCGCTGCAGGAAAGTGGAATAGATCGTGGCGAACGGCTTATAGCCCTCGGTGGCGAGCCCGGCCGCGAACGTAACGCCGTGCTGCTCGGCGATGCCGACGTCGAAGCAGCGGTCGGGGAACTCAGCGCCGAACAGGTCGAGGCCGGTGCCTGACGGCATCGCCGCCGTGATGGCGACGATCTTGTCGTCCTTGCGAGCTTCCTTGATCAGGCTCTGCGCGAACACCTTGGTGTACTGCGGGGCGTTCGACTTCGACTTCGCCTGCGCGCCGGTCGCCACGTCGAACTTGACCACGCCGTGGTACTTGTCGGCCGACGCCTCGGCCGGGGCGTAGCCCTTGCCCTTCTGCGTGACCACGTGGAGGAGGATCGGCCCGTTCTTGGCGTCGCGCACGTTCCTCAGGACCGGCAGAAGGTGGTCGATGTTGTGGCCATCGATCGGGCCGACATAGAAGAACCCAAGCTCCTCGAACAGCGTGCCGCCGGTGACGAAGCTGCGGGCGAACTCCTCCAGCCGCAGCACGCGCCATTCGAAATACTTCGGCAGCACCTTGGCGACCTGCTTGCCGATGTGGCGGATCGCCCGGTAGGTGCGCCCCGAGATCAGCCGGGCCAGATAGGCCGACATGGCGCCGACCGGCGGCGCGATCGACATGTCGTTGTCGTTGAGGATGACGATGAGGCGGCTGTCCATGGCGCCGGCATTGTTCATCGCCTCGTAGGCCATGCCGGCCGACATGGCGCCGTCGCCGATGACGCAAATGACATTGTTGTTCCGCCCCTCGAGGTCGCGCGCCACGGCCATGCCGAGGCCGGCCGAGATCGAGGTCGACGAATGGGCGGCGCCAAACGGATCGTATTCGCTCTCGGCCCGCTTGGTGAAGCCGGAGAGGCCGCCGCCCTGGCGCAGCGTGCGAATGCGGTCGCGGCGGGCGGTGAGAATCTTGTGCGGGTAGGCCTGATGGCCGACATCCCAGATGATCCGGTCGCGCGGCGTGTCGAACACGTAATGCAGCGCGACGGTCAATTCGACCACGCCCAGACCGGCGCCGAGGTGGCCGCCGGTCACCGAAACCGCCGAAATGGTTTCCTGGCGCAGTTCGTCGGCGAACTGACGCAATTGGTTCTCAGGCAGCCGGCGCAGATCAGCCGGCACGTGAACCCGGTCGAGGAGTGGCGTCTGTGAGGATTGAGGCACGAGCCTTCCTCCAATACATGGAACTTGCAGGCGCAACGAATAACGTCCGGCGGTGTTGACCGGTTCAATTGGCATTTATGTTGCCCTCAGGCTTACACCAGATGCAAGTCCCGGGGCAAATAGGCTCGGGACTCATGCCTCCGGCAGCGGAATGAACTCGCTGTCGCCGGCCACCATCGCGAATCGGCCGACCTTCCAGTCGGCTTTGGCCTGTTCGATGCGGTCCTTCCGCGACGAAACGAAATTCCACCAGATATGGCGGGGACCGTCCATGGTGGCGCCACCAAGCAGCATCACATGGGCGGCCGTCGCGGCACGCATCGTGATGCGATCCCCGGGGCGGAACACGAGCAGCTGACCTGCGGCAAAATGGTCGCCCTGGACGTCGATTTCACCAGATACGACGTAGATTGCCCGCTCCTCATATTCGGCGTCGAACGGCAGAGTTGTGCCGGCATCGAGCTTCGCCTCGGCGAAAAGCGTGTCCCACGTGGTGCCGACCGGCGCCCGCGCGCCGAACAGCGCGCCGGCGATGATGCGCACTGTCTTGCCCTCGCCGCTGACGCGCGGAAGCGCAGTCTGATCGTAGTGGTCGAAGCCGGGCGCCATCTCCTCGCGTTCGGCCGGAAGCGCGACCCAGCACTGCAGGCCATGCAGCCGCTCGCCGGCAACCCGGCGCTCGGGCGCCGTGCGCTCCGAATGCACGATGCCGCGCCCGGCGCTCATCCAGTTGAGCTCGCCCGGCCGGATCGGGATCTCGCTGCCGAGGCTGTCGCGGTGAAAGATCTCGCCGTCGAACAGGTAGGTGACGGTGGCGAGGCCGATATGCGGATGCGGCCGCACGTCGATGCCCTGGCCGGAGCGGAACTCGGCCGGTCCCATGTGATCGAAGAAGATGAACGGGCCGACCATGCGCCGGCGCGCGTGCGGCAGCGCTCGTCGCACCGTGAAGCCGCCGATGTCGGCGGTGCGCGGCACGATCACCAGGTCGATTGCGTCGCAGCTCGGCGCGTCGCCGGCAGCGGGGTCCTGCGCGGGAAAGAAGCTCATCGGCTCACCTCTTCGTCCAGCGGCGGCGCCGGGAGGCCATATGGCGCGCCGGAGGGGCTGATACAGGCCGGTTTTCCTGCTCATAATGCATCATTTTGGGTGCCGGGGGGAGATGATGAGCCGAATCATTTTCGGGCTGCGCACGATTGCTCGGCTCACACTGCCGTATTTTCCGTTCGGAAGATCGTTGGCGTGTGAAGCGGGACTCCGGATCTCTGGTGCAGCGCGATCGATTGGACAGCAGCCGCACGTTATCCGGGCGCGCCGCACCGCGGCCGGGGCAAGCGCGTCACTTCACGTCGAGCGGCTCGGTGCCGGTCGGCTTGCCGGAGGCGTCGGTGGTGATCTTCTCCACCCGCGCTTCGGCCTGGCGCAGAAGCTCCTCGCAGCGCCGCTTGAGCGCTTCGCCGCGCTCGTAGATCGTCACCGATTCCTCCAGCGGCACGTCGCCGCGCTCGAGCTTCTGCACGATCGACTCGAGCTCGGCCAGCGCCTTTTCGAAGGCGAGCCCTTTCACGTCCGCATTCACGTCGTCAGCCATCGGCGATCCTGTTGCGAGTCGCGCTCTGTCCCATTGTAGTCCGCATGCGGCCGGGATTCATCCGCGCATCAAGGCGGTGACATGGGCGGCGGCCGAGCGCGCCAGCCCATCGAGATCGTAGCCGCCTTCCAGCACCGAGACCACGCGGCCCGCGGCCGACCGGTCCGCCACCTCCATCAGCTTCTGCGTGGCCCAGGCGAAGTCCGGCTCCAGCAGGTTGAGGTTGGCGAGCGGATCGCGCATGTGCGCATCGAAACCGGCCGAGATGATCACCAGGTCGGGACGGAAGTCGCGCAGCCGCGGCAGGATCACGGTCTCGACTGCCGTGCGGAACTCGCTGCCGCCGTCGCCCGGGCGGAGCGGCGCGTTGACAATGGTGTTGTGCGCCCCCCGCTCCGACACCGACCCGGTGCCCGGATAGAGCGGCATCTGGTGCGTCGAGCAGTACATCACGGTCGGATCCGACCAGAAAATCTCCTGCGTGCCGTTGCCGTGGTGGACGTCGAAGTCGACGATCGCAACGCGCTCGGCGCCGTGCTGCGACTGCGCGTGCCGCGCCGCGATCGCCACGTTGTTGAACAGGCAGAAGCCCATCGGCACAGCGGTCTCGGCATGATGGCCGGGCGGCCGCGTCGCCACGAAGGCATTGGCCGCGCTCCGCCCCATCACCTCGTCGACGGCGCGCATCGCACCGCCGGCGGCGCGCAGCGCCGCCTCGAAGCTGCCGGGCGACATGGACGTGTCGGCATCGAGGCGTACGAGGCCATCCTTCGGTGTCGCGTCGCGGATGGTCTCGATATAGTCCATCGGATGGCAGAGCGCGATCGCCTCGAGCGGCGCCGCCGGCGCCTGCTCGCGGGCCAGCGTCTGGAAGCGCTCGGTCTCGAGAATGCGCTCGATCGCACGCAGCCGGTCGGGACGCTCCGGGTGACCCATGGGGGTGAGGTGCTCGAGGCAGGCCGGATGGGTGATGACGAGAGTGGACATTTTTCAGGCTCTAGCGCGATAACAGGCTGCGGTCCACGCTAATATCGAACCTGATCAACACGGGAGGAAGCCATGTTGGCACGGCGTCACATGAACCATGGCCCGACGCGGCTCACCGGCTGTCAATGCTGTGGCGGGTTGTCCCGCCGCGGATTCGTGGCCGGCATCGCAACGATAGGGGCCGCAGCCGCCCTGCCGAAACTCGCGTCGGCCCAGCACAAGGCCGACCTGATCGATACCCATCACCACTTCTATCCGCCCGAGTACCAGAAGGCATGGCTGTCCTGGGAGGAGAGCCGCAAGCTGCCGCACTTTCCCACCCAAGTGGCGTGGACGCGCGAGAAGGCGATCGAGGAAATGGACAAGGCCGGCATCCGCACCGCGATCCTGTCGCTCGCATCGACGCCCGGCCTGTGGTTTGACGCCGGCCCGGAGGCGGCCGCCCGCATGGCGCGCACCTGCAATGAGTTCGGCGCCACGATGGTGCAGGATTTCCCCGGCCGGTTCGGCCTGTTCGCCACCTTGTCGATGCTCGACATCGACACGACGCTCAAGGAGCTCGAATACGCCTTTGACACGCTCAAGGCCGACGGCGTCGGCCTGCAGTCGAACTACGGCGACAAGTGGTTGGGCAATCCGGTCTACAAGCCGGTGCTGGAGGAGCTCAACCGGCGCAAGGCCGTGGTCTATGTGCATCCGCTGGTGGCGAGCTGCTGCGGGGCCTTGAGCGTTGGCACGTTCCCGGCCGTGATCGAGGTGCCGCACGACACCACGCGCACCGTTACCAGCCTGCTGCTCAGCGGCTCCTTTGCCCGCCTGCGCGACATCAGCTGGCTGTTCTCGCATGCCGGCGGCACGATCCCGATGATGGCGGGGCGCATCAATTCGTTTTACGGCGCGCGCCCCAACCTGAAGGAGTTCGCGCCCGAGGGCATCGAGGGCGAGC
>DATFWC010000011.1:0-3940 GCA_035259885.1 Xanthobacteraceae bacterium | reverse complement strand
TCGTCGACCAGGCTCACCACCTTGTCGCGGCCTTCGGCATTGACCAGCGGCCCGAGCGTGACGCCGTCGTCCAGGCCATTGCCCATCTTCAGCGAGGCCATCTTCTTGGTCAGCTTGTCGGCAAAGGCGTCGTACACCTTGTCGTGCACGTAGAAGCGGTTGGCCGCCGTGCAGGCCTCGCCCATGTTGCGCATCTTGGCCACCATGGCGCCCTCGATGGCGGCGTCGACGTCGGCGTCGTCGAACACGATGAATGGCGCGTTGCCGCCGAGCTCCATTGCCGGCTTCACCACGTTGTCGGCGGCCTCGTGCAGCAGCTTGCGGCCCACTTCCGTCGAGCCCGTGAACGAGATCACGCGCACGCGCGGATCATGCAGCATGGCGCTGACCACCGGCCCGGAGCGGCGCGACGGAATGACGTTGACCGCGCCGGCCGGCACGCCCGCCTCTTCCAGCAACGGCATCAGCGCCAGCATGGTCAGCGGCGTCTCGGAGGCGGGCTTGAGCACGACGGTACAGCCGGCGGCGAGCGCCGGACCGATCTTGCGCGTCGCCATGGCGGCGGGAAAATTCCACGGCGTCACCAGCACGGCCACGCCGGCCGGCCGGTGCTGGACCAGGATGCGGGCACCGGAGGAGGGGGCGCGCGACACCTGGCCGAGGTTGCGCACCGCTTCTTCGGCGTTCCAGCGGAAGAATTCGGCCGCGTAGGCGACCTCGGCGCGCGAATCCGCCAGCGCCTTGCCGTTCTCCAGTGTCATCAGCTTGGCGAAGCGCTCGCTGTCCTTGATGATCAGCTCGTAGGACTTGCGCAGGATTTCGGCGCGCTCGCGCGGCTTCTTCGCTGCCCAGCCTTCGAACGCGTCGCTCGCGGCGTCCACCGCCGCCTTGGCGTCCTCGACGGTGGCGCTGGCCACCGACGTGATCTTGTTCTCGGTCGCCGGATCGATCACATCGAAGCGCTGACCGTCGGAGGATTTTTTCCATTTGCCGCCGATCCACAGGTCGGTCGGAACATTGGCGAGAAGGTTTTCGTACATGGGACACCTTGCAGTCGGGCGAAATGGCGAATAGCGAATGGCGAATGGTCAGCAGTGGCCGAATGTTCCTATTTTGCTATTCGCCACTCGCCATTCGCTTTATTTCGACCAGCACGTTGCGATAGGTGGCGTCGCCGACATTGCGCAGATCGTGGATTTCTCCTGCGTCGCGCCAGATCGCCTCGCCGACCTTCTCCTGCGGCCGGTACACTTTTCCGTCGATGGACTCGATCTCGATCTTGCCTTCGGTGAGCGGCACGATGACGTAGGGCAGGTCGTGGCGGTGCAGGCCCTTGCTCTTGCCCGGCTCCACCGCAAGCTCCCACACCCGCACGTGCTCGTTCTCGAAGATCACACGGTTGCCGATAGGGCCGAGCTTCACATCCGGATTCAACATGCGTGGCTCCTATTCATGCCACTCTCGTTGTCATGGCCGGGCTTGTCCCGGCCATCTCGCTTGGAGAAGCACAACCTTGCCCACCTAAGCGGGATCACCGGGACAAGCCCGGTGATGACGATGGGGAGAGGCGGTGCAGGGTTCATGGTGACAGAGCGAGCACTAGCTGTTCAGCGATTGCCGCACCCGGTCGGCGATGCGGGCGGGCGTCGGCAGGACGGCGTCCTCGAGAATGTCAGCCGCCGGCAGCGGGATGTGCGGCGTGGTGATGCGCACCGGCGGGCCGTCGAGATCGTAAAACGCCTCGTCGGCCACGATCGACACGAGCTCAGCGCCCCAGCCGCACAGGCGCGGGTTCTCCTCGACCGTGAACAGGCGGTGGGTGCGGCCGACCGAGCCGAGAATGGTCTGGGTGTCGAGCGGCACCAGCGAGCGCACGTCGATCACCTCGCAGTCGATGCCGTGCTGAGCTTTCAGCGTCTCGGCCGCCTCGAGGGCGCGTGGCACCATCAGGGCCAGCGCCAGGATGGTGGCGTCGCGCCCCGGCCGCACCACCTTGGCGGTACCGAGCGTGTCGATGATCTCGCCATCCGGCACCTCGCCCTTGGTCGGGTACAGCGATTTATGCTCGAAGAAGATCACCGGGTCGGGGTCACGCACCGCCGCCGCCATCAGGCCGATGACGTCGCGCGGCGTCGACGGTGCCACCACTTTCAGCCCCGGGATCATCATGGCCCAGTTCTCGACGCTCTGCGAATGCTGGGCGCCGAAGCGCGAGCCGGCGCCATTGCCGGTGCGCACGACCAGCGGGCACTTGAGCTGGCCGTTCGACATGTAGCGGCTCTTGCTGAACTCGTTGGCGATATAGTCGAAGCACACCGCAAAGAAGTCCGAGAACATGATCTCGGCGATCGGCTTGAGGCCGGTCATCGCCGCCCCCATGGCGGCGCCGAGAATCGCCTGCTCGGAGATCGGCGTGTCGCGCACGCGAATCGGCCCGAACTGCTCGAGCAGGCCGACCGTGCTCTTGAACACGCCGCCGGCGGCGGCCACGTCCTCGCCGAGGAACACGACGCAGGGGTCGCGCTCCATCTCCTGGGCGATGCCGCGCGTGACCGCGTCGCGATAGGTCAGTTCCGCCATGCCCAGCCTCCATCGGCGTAGACGTCGGTGGTCATGATTTCCAGCGGCGGCGGCGGCGCGGCCTTGCATTTCTCCGTCGCTTCGTCGACCTCGCGCCGCACGTCGGCTTCGATGCCGCTAATGACGCTCTCGCTGACGCCGAACTGCTTGAGCCGCTCGCGATAGATCACGATCGGGTCGCGCTGCTTCCACTTGTCCAGTTCGCCCTCGGGCCGGTACTTGGCCGGGTCGGCGCGCGAATGGCCGCTGTAGCGGTAGGTCTTGCACTCGATGAGCGAGGGGCCGCCGCCGCTGCGCGCCTTGTCGTAGGCCTTCAGCGCCGTGCGATACACCTCGTCGGCGTCCTGCCCGTCGACGATGATGGAGTCGAGGCCGTAGGCCGCCGCGCGTCCGGCTGCGGGGTGCTCGACCGCCGTCACGCTGCCGATCGGCGTGTATTCCATATAGAGGTTGTTCTCGCACACGAAGATCACCGGCAGCTTCCACACCACGGCGAAATTGAGCGCCTCGTGGAACGCGCCGATGTTGGTGGTGCCGTCGCCGAAGAAGCACACGGTGACGTCGTCGTCGCCGCGGAACTGGGCGCGCCAGGCGGCGCCGCAGGCAATCGGCAGGTGCGCGCCGATGATGGCGTAGGAGCCCATGACGCCGTGCTCGACCGAGGTCAGGTGCATCGAGCCGCCCTTGCCGCGCATGAGCCCGTTGTCGCGCTGCATCAGTTCGCCCAGCACCTTCTCCACCGGCACGCCGCGCGCCAGCGTATGGGCATGGCCGCGATAGGTGCAGAAGCTCAAGTCCCCCGGCTGCATGGCCACGGCGAAGCCGGCCGCCACCGCTTCCTGGCCGAGCGACAGATGGCTGGTGCCCTTGACCAGGTTCTGCAGGAACAGGTCGTAGGCGCGCTGCTCGGATTCGCGGATCTCGAACTGGACGCGATAGAGCCGCAGCCGCGTTTCCTCGCCGATATCGTCGTTCAGCCCTGGGCTTGGCCTGGTGCCCGCCCGGTCTTCGATTTTTGCCATAAAAATC
Organism: Xanthobacteraceae bacterium; assembly: GCA_035259885.1. Lineage (GTDB taxonomy): Bacteria > Pseudomonadota > Alphaproteobacteria > Rhizobiales > Xanthobacteraceae > DATFWC01. The sequence goes on along the minus strand of DATFWC010000011.1, from coordinate 331 downwards.
CTCGGACGTTGGATCGGCGCGGACCTTAGCGCTTGAGGCGAAGGCGGGGCAACTGGCTGCTCGGGGAAACGCCGTAGGGTGGGTTGAGGCGCTACGTTCCACGTGCGGACGAAGCACGCCGTCGCGCGCCGAAACCGTCAAAACGGTGGGTTTCGGCGCGATCCGCCGAGCAACAATCGGAGGCCGCGCGGCGCCTCAACCCACCCTACGGAATGCACGCCTCTTACTCGGCCGACTGGTCGGCCTTGCGCCTCATCCACCACCGTCGCGGGCCCCACTTCTGCTCGCGGTAGAGCATGTAAAGGCCCGAGCACACCACTACGGCGGCGCC
>DATFWC010000010.1:0-3829 GCA_035259885.1 Xanthobacteraceae bacterium | reverse complement strand
TGTTCGATCCGGCGCGCAAGCAGCTGCTGCCGTTCCTGCCCGCCGTCATCGGCGTCGTCACCTCGCCCACCGGCGCCGTGATCCGCGATATCCTGCACCGGCTCGCCGACCGCTTTCCCCGCCGCGTGCTGCTGTGGCCCGCCAAGGTGCAGGGCGACGGCGCCGCCGAGCAGGTGGCGGCCGCGATCGAAGGATTCAACACGCTGCCGGAAGGCGGACGAATCCCGCGTCCCGACGTCCTCATCGTGGCGCGCGGCGGCGGCTCGCTCGAGGATCTGTGGGCGTTCAACGAGGAGATCGTGGCGCGCGCGGCGGCCGCAAGCCGGATCCCGCTCATCGCCGCCGTCGGCCATGAGACCGACGTCACGCTGATCGATTTCGCCGCCGACAAGCGGGCGCCGACTCCGACGGCGGCGGCCGAAATGGCGGTGCCGGTGCGCGCCGAACTGATTGCCGAGGTCGGCGATCTGGGGCAACGCACGCTGGCCTCGTGGCTCCGCCACATGGAGGCGCGGCGCAAGGAGCTACGCGCCGCCGCGCGCGCCCTGCCGAGCGCGGAGGCGCTGCTGCAGGGCCCGCGCCAGCGCCTCGACGCCGCAGCCGACCGCCTGCCGCGCGCGCTCACGGCCAATGCGCACATCCACCACAGCCAGTTCTTGCGCGCCGCCGCGCGCCTGAGCCCGGCGCCGCTCAGGGCCCAGACCACGCGCTGCCGCGACAGGCTGGTGAATCTCGGCGAGCGGCGCACACGCGCCATGGAGGTGTTGCGCCATCGCCGCAGCGAGCGCTTCGCCGGCCTGTCGGCGCGCCTGGCCGTGGCGCTGCGCGCCAACGTGGAGGCGCAGCGCAGCCATATTGTGCGCTGCCGCGAACGCACCCAGGCGCTGGCCGAACGGGCGGCGCGCGCGACGCGCGCAATGTTCGTGCACAAGGCCGCCATGCTGGACCGCGCCGGCGGGCTGCTCGACGCCCTGTCCTATCGCGGCGTGCTGGCGCGCGGCTTCGCATTAATCCGCGACGCCCGTCGCCAGCCGCTGCGCTCGGCCAGCGAGGTCAGCCCCGGACTCGGGCTGGAGATCGAGTTCGCTGACGGCCGAGTGGCGGCGCGGGCGGAAGGCGCTCCCACCACCTTCCCGCCGCCGCGCATAACACGGGCCCGCAAGCGTGGCAGCGATCCTGGCCAGGGCAATCTGTTCGAGTGACTTACGATTCGCTGCTCTGGCATGCCGCCGACGCGCTTCCCACGGCGGCGCACCGGACGTAAGGTTTTGAAAAATTACCGAGTCCCCGGGAGGACGCCCTCATGACGCGCCGTGCATGGCTCGCCCTGCTTGCCGTTGCGGCGGCGGCTGTCGCCGCCACGCCGTACGGTGCCCTGGCTCAGCAGCAACCGCTCGATGAGACGCAGGCCCTGGGCCGGCGGCTGGTCGTGCAATCGTGCGGCGTCTGCCACACGGGCGTGCAGCGCGGCAGCCCGCTCTATGGCCCCGCCCTGTCGCAGGAGTCGCTCGGCGGCCAGGCCGACGTGATGCGCGAGGTGATCGCCAACGGCACACCGCGCATGCCGGGGTTCCGCCACCATTTCGAGCCGCGCGAGATCGACGCCATCGTCGCCTACATCAAAACCGTTCCGGCGCCGCCGCCCGCCCAGGCGCGGTAACGCGGACACCAGGAGGAGCGCCATGAGAAAACTGTGCGCATTGGCTGGTTGCACCGTCCTCATCGCTATGACATCGGCGTTCGCGGCCCGCGCCGCCGACGTCGTGCTTAGCGGCACGGTCAAATCCGCCGCCGGCGAAGTTTTGGGCGGCGTCACCGTGTCGGCCAAGGCGGACGGCCAGACCATCACAACCACGGTCTTCACCGACGAGAGCGGGCAGTACTACTTCCCGCCCCTCCCGGCGGCGACATACCGGGTGTGGGCGCAGGCGCTCGGCTTCGAGGCAGCGCGCACCCAGGTCGATCTGGCAGCGGCGCGACAGCAGGATCTGGCGCTCAAGCCGATCGCCGACGTGGAGCGCCGCATCCGCCAATTGCCGGGCGACCTGATGCTCGCCGGCCTGCCGGAGGAGAGCGCCGACGACCTGCGCATGAAGCGCTTGGTGCGCAACAACTGCACCGGCTGTCACACGGCGAGCTACATTCTGCAGCACCGGTTCGACGCGGCGGGCTGGAACGCCATCATCGAACTGATGAAGCGGGTCAACGTCTACGGCGTGGTGCAGCAGGACCGGCCGCCCAACGGCATCCTCGACCTGCACCAGAAGGAGCTGGCCGCCTATCTGGCGCGCGCGCGCGGCCCGGGCGAATCAGCCTTCCGCATCAAGCCGGCGCCGCGGCCAAGCGGCGAAGCGGCGCGCGTGATGATCCGCGAATATGACGTGCCGATCGACCCCGAGGTGCGGGCGCCCTACAACGTCGTGACCAACGACGGCCACGACTGGTCGCTCGGCACGCCGTCCGGCGTCATGCCGGGCTTCGGGGTGCATGATTCCTGGTTCGATCACGACGGCAATCTGTGGTTCACCAGCAATGTGCCGACGCGGCACCTGACCATTGGCAAGATCGACACCAAAACCGGCGCCGTGACGCCGTTCAAGGTCGATGCCGCCAACGGGCTCGCCGCCGTCACCCATGGCATGACGCGCGATCCGAGCGGCGCGCTGTGGTTCAACGTCAATCCCGGCCGCGGCGGCCTCGGGCGAGTCGATCCCAAGACCGGGCAGATCGAGGTGTTCATTCCGCCGCAGAGCATGTCGCCGACCGGCGGCGCAACCACGGTCGACTATGACGGCAAGGGCAGGATCTGGTCGTCGGCGCCCGACGGCGCGCTGCGTTTCGATCCCGAAAGCAAGACCTTTACCGAGTTCAAGTCGGTCACCTTCAAGACGCCGAACGGCAACGGCGTCACCTACGGCATGGCGGCCGACCGCGACGGCAACGGCTACTGGGCCGAAATGATCATCGACACCATCGGCGTGGGCGAAGGCGCGACCGGAAAACCGTCGGAGATCAAGCTGCCGCCGGTGCAGGCCGAGCTGGATCGCGTGCCGGAGGAGCTGCGCAAGACCTACGCCGGCGTGTTCGCGCCCGATTTCAACACGCCGTTCCCATGGTCGCAGGGCCCGCGCCGCATGGGTACCGACAAGAATGGCGACGTCTTGTGGATCGGCAATTCCTGGGGCGGCAGCCTGGGCCGCATCGACACCAAGACCAAGCAACTATCGTTCGTGCCGCTGCCGGAAAACCTGCAGCCCTATCACGTGACGGTGGACAGGAATCACAACGCCTGGACCAACCTTTGGATGACCGACCGGGTGGCGCGCTACGACCCGGCGGCCGACAAGTGGACTGTGTTCGACCTGCCGACGCGCGGCAGCGAGGTGCGCTATATCTCGCTCGATGAACGCAACGGCACGACGCAAGTGGTCCTGCCCTACTTCCGCACGCGCAAGGTCGCCGTCATGACGTTGCGCAGCGAGGCGGACCTGAATGCGCTGAAAGCACAGGCCGGGCGGTAGTCGCGGCGCTAAACCGGCACGCCGTCGTCGGGATGAAGCGAAACGAAATCCGGGAGCGGCGGTGCCGCATTGCACAACCGTTCCCGCATTCCGCTTCGCTCCATGCCGGCTACGGGAGCTGAGCTCACGCCGAGCCCCACACCTCGTCGGCCAGTTCCACGGTCAGGGCCAGCTTGGCTTCCTGCGCGTCGGGCGTGACGGGGTTGCCCTGCTCGCTCGAGGCGAAGCCGCATTGCGGGCTCAACGCCAGGCGATCGATGGCGACGTGCCGGCTCGCCTCGTCGATGCGGCGCCTGAGCTGATCCTTG
>DATFWC010000009.1:0-3011 GCA_035259885.1 Xanthobacteraceae bacterium | reverse complement strand
CCGGGGGCGCACATGTCGACGGCGATCGCGGTCCTCGGCGGCGTGGGTCTGTTTCTGCTCGGCATGACTGTGATGACCGCCGGCTTGAAGGCTCTGGCCGGTTCCGCGCTGCGCACCGTGCTTGGCAAGGCGGCAGCGACGCCAGTACGCGGCGCTCTCTGGGGCGCCATCGCCACGCTCATCGTGCAATCGTCCAGCGCCACGACCATGACCACCATCGGTCTCGTCAGCGCGGGCCTGCTGACATTTCCGCAAGGGCTGGGCCTGGTCTTCGGCGCGAACGTCGGCACGACGGGCACCGGTTGGCTCATTGCACTCATCGGCGTCCGCGTGTCGCTCACCGCTGCGGCGCTGCCGATGATCTTCGTCGGTGCGCTGACCCAGCTGTTGGGCCGCGGGCGTGTGTCCGGGGCCGGTGCGGCTCTCGCCGGGTTCGGACTTGTGCTGTTTGGGCTGACGACGCTGCAACAGGGCATGGGCGGCCTGGCCGAACGGCTACACCCAGCGGACCTGCCCGCCGTCCTCGCGAGTCCGGACGCCGGCTGGTGGGTGGCCTTGTTCGGCGTCCTGGCGCTGGTTGTGGTCGGGCTCGTGATGACCGCGCTGATGCAATCATCGACCGCGGCCATCGCCCTGACGCTGTCCGCTCATTACGCCGGCGCCATAGGGCTGGACCAGGGTTGCGCGCTGATCATCGGGCAGAACATCGGAACGGCAACCAGTTCCGCAATGGCGGCGATCGGCGCGAGCACCACCGCCAAAAGACTGGCCCTTGCATACATCATGTTCAAGTTGATCGCCGCCGCGATCGCGCTGGTGATCTTCCCCGTCGTCACCCCACTCATGGTCCGTGCTTCGGGCACCATCGATGGAGTGACGCTGCTGGCCGGCTACCACACCGCGTACAACGTCGTCGGTGTCGCCGTGCTGCTGCCGCTGAGCGGCAAGTTCACGCGCTTCGTCGAGCGTCTTCTGCCCGAGCGCGGCTCGCCGCTCACGCGCTGCCTCGACCCCTCCGCGCTCGCAACGCCGATCGTGGCCGTCGAAGCGGTACGGCGGACGGTCGCGCGTGCGCTGCAAGCGGTGTGCCAATCTGTCGACGCGGCGCTGGCGGCGGCGAGCGGCGGCGGCCTCGTCCGTCAGGCGAAAGATGCCATATCAGTGCCCGAGGCGGCCGATGCGCTGCGCCAGGCACAGGTGTTCATGTCGGAGGTCAACGGACCGCCTGAATCCGACGACGAGCAGCGCCGCCTCACGAGCACATTGCACGCGCTCGACCACGCGTCTCGGCTCGCCGAAACGGTGGGCGAGGAGGCCGCATTCGGGACGGTGAGCAGCGGGCCGGACGACGTGCGCGCCGCGCAGCTGTGCGCGGAGGCGATGCGAAACGCAGCCTCGATCGCAGGCGGCGTGGCGGCGCTGCCTGGGCACGAGATGCCCGGGTCCTCCGAGGCCGCGCTCGACGCACCCGCGACGTCTGCCGAGGACGCGCTCGTCCGGCTGGAGCGCTGCGCGAAAGCGCTGGTCGACCTGCGCCGCACCCACCGCGCCGAGACGCTGAGCTCGGTCGCGAACGGAGGACTGACGGCCGGCGAGGCGATTGTTCGCGTCGACAGGGTGCGAGGTCTCGAGGCGCTGGCTCATCACGCCTGGCGTTCTGCCGCACACCTCGTTGGCCGCGGCGAATAGCCTACCTCCTCGCGCGGCCGCGTTTACGCTCCCGCTTCCACTGCGGTGACGGCGCTTCGCAAGTGCCCCGTTGAGCGGATGATCAGCTTTTCCGCCTCCACGACGAGGAAGAAGACCAGGCCGCCCGCGAGGAGCCAGGGCCACACCCAGAGCGGGATGGGCTCGTTGCCGAATATCGCCTGGAACGGCGGTGTGTAGGTGAATAGCAGCTGCAAGATCACCACCGCCCCGATGCCGACCGGCAGATACGGGTTGTCGAGATGCGCCTTGAGGGACAGCGAGCTGTCGAGCAGGTAGCGGCTGTTGAGGAGATAGAACACCTGACCGATCGTGATGGCATTGACGGCGACCGTCCGGGCGAGCGGGTCCGACGCGCCGTGCGACTGCATCCAGAAGAACGCCCAAAGGGTGTAGGCGAGCAGCGACAGACCAACGAAAATAATGCGCCAGATCCCGAATCCAGTCAGAATCGGCCGGTCGACGGCGCGCGGCGGCCGGGTCATGACCTCGAGCTCATGCGGCTCGAACGAGATGACCAGGCCCAGCGCGACGGAAGTCACCATGTTCACCCAGAGGATCTGAGGCGCCGTGATCGGCATGGTGAAGCCGACAAAAATCGCGGCCATGATGACGAGCGCCTGGGCGACATTGGTCGGCAGCATGAACAGCATCGCCTTCTCGATGTTGTTGTAGACCGTCCGCCCCTCCTTCACCGCCGCCGAAATCGAAGCGAAGTTGTCGTCGGCAAGCACCATCTCGGCTGCCTCCTTGGTGACCTCGGTACCCTTGATGCCCATGGCGACGCCGATATCGGCTTTCTTCAGCGCCGGCGCATCGTTGACCCCATCTCCCGTCATCGCCACGATCTGCCCGTTCGCCTGAATCGCTTTCACCAGGCGGAGCTTGTGCTCGGGACTCGCGCGGGCGAACACGTCGACGGTGCGAACCCGCTCCTGCAGCGTGGCAGTGTCCATCTCCTCGATTTCAGCGCCGGTGATCGCCGTCTTCCCGTCGCCGATGCCAAGCATCTTGGCGATGGCTGCGGCGGTGATCTTGTGATCGCCCGTGATCATCGTGACGCGGATGCCGCCGCCATGGCATTCGTTCACGGCCTCAATCGCCTCTTTGCGTGGTGGATCCAGCAGGCCGATCAGGCCGAGCAGGACGAGGGTCTTGGGCAAGTCGGCTGGACCGAGGCTGCCGACTTTGAGGCCCGGATTCTCGAGCCACGCCAACGCCAGGACGCGCTCGCCCTGGGCGGCAAGCTTGTCGGACGCCTTCATGAAGTGCTCGCGCTTGAGCGCCGTTGGCTGGCCGCCCGC
>DATFWC010000008.1:0-4388 GCA_035259885.1 Xanthobacteraceae bacterium | reverse complement strand
TGAGTCCCGCTCAGGAGTCCTGTCGTGACCCGTTTCGCCCGTCCGTTCCTGACGTTCGCCATGCTCGGCGCCACGGCGCTGGCGCTCGCCGCGTGCGGGCTGAAAGGGTCGCTCGATCCGCCGCCGGCCGCAACGCCGGCGCAGGCGCAGCTGGAAGGACGGCCGACCGGCGCCACCCCGCCGGCCGAAGGTGAGACACCGGCACAGTCGCCGCGCAAGCGCATTTTCCTCGACTGGCTTCTCGACTGAAGCACCGCACCATGTGGCGCCGCCGCGGAGAACGATCGCAATCGCGGCGGATCGCCGGCGCGCTGCTGAGCATCAGCCTTGCATTGGCGGCGCCGCCGCTCGCCGCCGAGACCTATCCGGAGCGTCCGATCCGCCTCATCATTCCGTTCGCAGCCGGCGGACCGAACGACGTGATTGCGCGGCCGCTGGCGGACCACATGGCGCAGGCGCTCGGCCAGCCCGTCGTGATCGACAATCGGCCGGGAGCGAATGGCATTCTCGGCACGGCCGTCGTCGCGAAGTCGGCGCCGGACGGCTACACGCTGCTGATGACGACCGGTTCCTTCACGGCCAATCCGGCCGTCAACGCCAAGACCTCCTATGACGCGCTCGCCGATTTCATTCCGGTGACGCTGCTGGCGCAGTCGTTCGGTATCGCCCTCATGGTGCGTCCGGATTTCCCAGCGAAGTCGCTGGTCGATCTCGTCGACATGGCGAAGCGCGCGCCCGGCACCTTGAGCTACGCCCATTCCGGCGTCGGCAATGCGAACTACGTCACGGCCGAGCTGTTCCAGAAACTGGCCGGCATCGAACTGATCAAGGTGCCCTACAAGGGAAGCTCCTCGTTCGCGCCGGACATCATGTCGGGGCAGGTCACCATGGGTTTCCTGTCGGCGGTCATTGCCACGCCCAATGTGAAATCCGGCCTCCTGCGGGCGCTTGCCACCACGGGGAGCGAGCGAGCGCCGAGCCTGCCCGATACTCCGACCTTCCAGGAGCTTGGCTTCAAGGAGATGGACGTCACCGGCTATTTCGGCCTGTGGTTCCCAACCGGCACGCCGCCCGAACGCGTGCGCCTGATCCAGCGCGAGGCCGCCAAGGCGCTGCAGGCGCCGACACTGCAGAAGATCATCGCCGACAGCGGCCTGAAGGCGATCGGCTCGACCCCGGAAGAGTTTGCCCGCTTCGTCGCGCGCGATTTCGAATGGCAGAAGGGGATGGTGAAGCGGATCGGGCTGCAACCCGAATAGATCGCGGCGCGACCCGAAACGAGCGGCAGGAAGGCAAGACAAGTGTTCGAGTATTTTCCCAGCAACTATCCCTGGAGCCTGGCGGTCATGTCCGCCCTCAATCGCGGCGGGCAGATTTCCGAAGTGGACGAGGCCTGCCGTCCGCTCAAGGAGATTTCGGCGCGCCGCAACGATCCGGCGGCGCAGGACGCCTGGCTACAGAGCTGGATGAAGCTCGCCGAGCGCGTCGAGCGCCTGGGCGACATCGACGCTCAGGCCAACCACCCGCTCTCCGCCGGCCGCAAGTATCTCCGCGCGGGCCTGTACTACCTGCTGGCCGAGCGCATGCCGAGCCACAAGGATCCGCGCCGCCTCGTCGCCTATCGCCGCGGCATCGAGGTCTACGCCAGGGGCGTGCAGCTGCGGCGCGAGCCGGTGGAGTTCGTCGAGGTGCCGTACGGCGAGCACCGGTTGCCGGCCTATTTCGTCAAGGCGCCGGTCGCCGGCCGGGCGCCCTGCATGGTGCATTTCGACGGCTTCGACGTGACCAAGGAGATCATCTATGGCGCCGTCGGCGACGAGTTCCGCCGCCGCGGCATCTCGCTGCTCATCGTCGATCACCCCGGCGTCGGCGCGGCGCTGCGGCTGCAGGGCCTGCATTCCAGCCCGCACACCGAGCGCCCCGCCAAGGCCTCGGTCGACTACCTGCAGACCCGCCCGGACGTCGATTCCGACCGCATCGGCATCGTCGCGCTCAGCCTCGGCGGCTATTACGCGCCGCGCGCCGCCGCTTTCGAGAAGCGGTTCAAATGCTGCGTCGCGTGGGGGGCGATCTTCGATTTCGCCACCGCCTTCGAGGCGCGCGTGGGCGGCACCAACGAGCCGTCCGTGCCGGGCTACGTCGAGCACGCCCAGTGGGTGTTCGGCACGAAATCGCTCGACGAGACCAGAGCCGTGGTGGCGCAGATGACGCTGGAAAAATGCGCCGACAAGATCACCTGCCCGTTCCTCATCGTGCACGGCGAGAACGACCGGCAGATTCCACTCTGGCATGCGGAAAAAACTTTCGAGCACGCGGTCAACAGCCCCGGGCGCGAGCTCAAGATTTTCCGGCTGGCCGACGGCGGCGCCGAGCATTGCGGGGCCGACAACAACGGCCTCATCGTCGACTATATTGCCGACTGGGTTGCCGAAAAGCTTGGCGCCTCCCCGCAAGGGCTTTAATAGCTGGCGTCGCCGGCGACTCGAGGCCGGCCCGGAAACGTCTGCGATGCACCACTTTGCCTATCGCGACGGCATGCTGCACGCCGAAGCGGTCAATCTCGAACCCCTCGCGGAAGCCGTGGGCACGCCGTTCTATTGCTATGCCACCGCCACGCTGGAGCGGCACTACCGCGTGTTCGCCGATGCGTTCGCCGACGTGGCGGCGCTCGTCTGCTATGCCATGAAGGCGAACTCCAACCAGGCCGTGATCAAGACCCTGGCAAGCCTCGGCGCCGGTGCCGACGTGGTGTCGGGCGGCGAGCTCCGGCGCGCGCGCGCCGCCGGCGTGCCGGCAGAAAAAATCATGTTCTCCGGCATCGGCAAGACGGCGCCCGAGCTGGCGCTGGCCGTGGACGAAGACATTCTGTGCGTGAACGTGGAATCCGAGCCCGAGCTGGAGCTGCTTTCCTCCATCGCGGCCGCCAAGAGCCGCAGCATCTGCGTGTCGCTGCGCGTCAACCCCGACGTCGATCCGAAAACGCACGCCAAGATCGCTACCGGCAAGGCGGAGAACAAGTTCGGCATCCCGATCAGCCGCGCGCGCGAGGTCTATGGGCATGCGGCCAAGCTTCCCGGGCTGAAAGTGTCGGGCGTGGACATGCACATCGGCAGCCAGATCACGGCGCTGAAGCCGTTCAACGACGCTTTCGCGCTGCTTTCGGATTTCGTGCGTGTGCTGCGCGCCGACGGTCACCGCATCGAGCACGTCGATCTCGGCGGGGGCCTGGGCATTCCCTACCGCGACGACAACGAGCCGCCGCCGCATCCGGACGCCTATGGCGAGATGGTCAAGCGCGCCACCAAGGGGCTCGACTGCACGCTGATCTTCGAGCCCGGCCGCCTCATCGTCGGTAATGCCGGAATTCTGGTGTCGCGCGTGCTGTTCGTGAAGCGCGGCGAGGCGAAGAACTTCGTCGTCCTCGATGCCGCCATGAACGACCTGATCCGCCCCACGCTGTACGATGCGCACCACGAGATCTGGCCGGTGCGCGAGGCGCGGCTGGACGCGCCGCGTCTCGTCGCCGACGTGGTCGGGCCGGTGTGCGAGTCCGGCGATTTTCTGGCGCTCGATCGCGACCTCCCCGAGCCGCAGCCGGGCGATCTCGTCGCCATCATGTCGGCCGGCGCCTATGGGGCGGTGCAGGCCGGCACCTACAACACGCGGCCGCTCGTTCCCGAAGTGCTGGTACGCGACGACCAGTGGGCGCTGGTGCGCCCGCGTGTCACAGTCGACCAACTGATCGCGCTCGACCGCCTGCCGCCTTGGCTGTGAAAAAGGCCCGCTCGGGACTGCAATAACGCCACGATTTACGTGAATAACGCCACGGTTTACGTGAAAAATAACCGCGTTCGGCGAAACTGTCGTACGGTACAATTTGTTGTGTTCCAGTGGCGCCGGCGCGTCGGCATGCTAAATTGCTGCGCTGCACCTGAATCGGAGCTCGTCAAGTGACGGAACGGCCAGCAGAAGGCGATCAGGCTCGCAATACCGAGCACGCGTTGGCTGAGGCGTTGCTGGCCCGGGCGCTGACCCGCGCCCGCTGGGCCATCCTGTGGGAGCGGCTGTGGCCGGCACTCGCGGCGCTTGCCAGCGTCATCGGGCTCTTCCTGATCATCTCCTGGGCGGGGCTGTGGCTGGCGCTGCCGCCCATCGGCCGCGCCATCGGGCTGTTCGTGCTCCTGGTCGTGCTCGCAGCCGGGGCGGTGCCGATTCTGCGCCTGAGCATGCCGAGCTCGTTCGAAGGCCTGCGCCGGCTCGACCGCGGCAGCGGCCTGGAGCATCGCCCGGCCAGCGCCATGGCCGACGAAATGGCGACGAACCGCGGCGACCCGTGGTCGATCGCCTTGTGGCGGGCGCACGTCGAACGGGCGATCCGCGCCGCGCGC
>DATFWC010000007.1:0-5713 GCA_035259885.1 Xanthobacteraceae bacterium | reverse complement strand
TGATGTAGCGTTTCCTTGCAGCCGCTAGCGGGAGGTGCCGAATCCCGACGATTGTAACGCCTCAGAGGTGCCGTCGGCGGGCCTCCACCAAAGGTATCGCATGCCAAAACTCTACGAAGCCCTCGCAGAAGCGTTCCTTGCTGAGGGGGTCGACACGCAGTTCGTCCTGATGGGTGACGGCAACATGCACTGGTCTACCGCCTTCGCCAAACTGCCAGGCGTCCATAGCGTCCACGTCAGGCATGAGCACGCGACCGTGGCGGCGGCGACGGCCTACAATGTGGCGACCGGCAAGCTCGCGGTTGCCTCGGTGACGTGCGGCCCTGGCGTGACCCAGCTGATGACGGCGTTGCCGGCCGCGGTTCGCGCTCGCCTGCCGCTGGTGGTGTTCGCCGGCGAGGCGCCGATCAACGCCAAGTTCTACAACCAGGCGATCGACCAGGCGCCGCTGGTGACAGCGACCGGCGCCCGTTACATCGCGGCGCACAGCGTGCCACGCATGATGGACTACGTGCGCGAGGCCTTCCACATCGCCAAGTACGAGAGGTGCCCGGTCGTGCTGGGCATTCCCTACGACCTGCAGAAGGTCGAATACATGGCCAACCAACCCTACGAGACCTCGGAGATGTACCAGCCCAAAGTCGGGCGCATGCATCCCGATCCACAGGTCGTGGCCGAGGCCGTCGAGCGGCTAGCCGCGGCAAAGCGGCCGATCATCCTCGGCGGCCGTGGCGTGTTGTGGTCCGGCGCGCGCGATGCGGTGATCAGGCTCGCCGATCGCTGCGGCGCCCTGCTCTCCAACACGCTGCCCGCGCGCGGTCTCTTCCACGACCATCCGTTCGGGCTCGGCATCACCGGCAGCTACTTCACGTCGCTGGGCAGGGAGATGTACGAGTCCGCGGATGTCGTGCTCGCGGTCGGCACGAGCCTGTCCTACTACGTCGGTGGCGGGCACTTCTTTCCAAAATCCTTCAAGATCCAGTTGGACGATGCGCCTCGCGGCTTGCGCGACGGGCAGAAGGCCGCCGACATCTATGTCAGATCGGATGCGCTCGTCGGCGTCGAGGCGATCCTCGCCGGCCTCGACAAGACGCTAGGCGCCGGCAAGCCGACGGCGGCGGCCATCCGCTCGAAAGAGCTAGCGCATCGCATCGCGACCGAGCCGTCGGACTCAGTGCCATTCGATATCGCGCCCGGGGTGCTGGATCCGCGCGAGGTGATTTCCGCCATCGATGCGGTCGTTCCAAAGGACTGGGACATCGTCGTCGGTGGTGGCCACCAAGCCTATTTCAACAGCCAGATGCGTGGCAGGCCGGCGGAGCGCTACACGACGGTCCGTGAGTTCGGTGCCGTCGGCAACGGCCTCTCGTATGCACTCGGGGTCGCGGCTGCGCGCCGGCAGGGCCGCGAGGGCAAGATCGTGCTGTTCGAAGGCGACGGTGGGCTTTTCTTCAATATTCAGGAGCTCGAGACGCTCAAGCGTCACGGATATCGCATCCTGATCTGCGCGATGAACGACGGTGGATACGGCTCGGAGTTTCACAAGCTGCGCGCCGACGGCCTCGACGATAGCCTGGCCGTGTTCGGCCGGCCCGCGCTCGAAAGCATCGCACGCGGCTTCGGCCTGCGCGGCCACGAGATACGCGATGTGTCGCCAATCCCGAAGCTGTTCGCCGACTTCGCCGCGCAGGGCGAAAGCGAAATGTGGAACATCCAAATCTCCGACCAGGTAACGGCGCCGGTGATCCGCCAGACCATCAAGCGCGGGCACGGCAATATGTGAGCAATTCGATCGGTTGGCCTGCGGCGCAGCGGAAGGCGCTTAGATCGAGATGACTTTTCTTCGAATCGTCATCTCGCTCCAAGTTGTGCTTGGAGCATGATCCCTCGGGTCAAGCCCGAGGGCAGGCTTTTTCCGAAAACCGGTATCCAGCCCGGATCACATCCGGGCCAGGCTTTTTCGGGATCATGCTCTGGCCAAGAGCCTTTCTTGGCGTCGGCGTAAGGGTAGATCAGTTTTCCCGTCTTGGCCTGCTCGGGCCAGATCACGGGTTGAACCTTGCCGTCACGGAATTGATCGAGGTTGTTGGGCTGCACGTTCTGGAATTGCGTCCACACCTGGCGTGACTGCGCCCATTCGCCATCCTTGGCGAAGCTGAAGCTGCCCGCCACCGTCTCGAACTTCGCCTGATGCATGTAAGCCGCGAGCTTGTCGTGATCGAGGCTCTTGGTTTCGCTCACGGCCTGCGCCAGCACCTGCCCGGCCGAATAGGCGAACGGGCCGAAGGCAAAGCCGAGCGGATCGATCCCGGCGGCACTGGCCTTGGCGCCGTAGCGTTTCAGGAACTCGGCGGCGCCCGGAATGCCTTGCGCCTGCGCCGCGGCGAAGTTCTCGCCGATCAGCAGGCCGTTGGCGAGCGGGCCGAGCTGCACCTTGATCGGCGTGACCAGCAGCCCGATCATGGCGCCGCCGAATATTTTCGGCGACAAGCCGATCTCGTTCGCGGCGCGGATGATGCCCACATTGTCCGGCGGATAGGCGCCGATCCAGACCACATCCGCGTTGGCGGCGCGCACCGCACGCACGACCGGCGCGAAGTCCGTCGTCTGCGGCGGATAGCTCTGGTCGTAGACGACGTTCAGGCCGTGCTTCTTGATTTCGTCGCGCGCACCGTCGGCGGCGCTGCGCGCGAACTCCGCGTCGGCCGCGAGGATCGCCACCGTCTCGGGCCTGGGATTCTGCGCCACCGCGATGTCGAAGAACCCGCGCGAGAACGCCCGCACGCCGTCCGGCCCCACCGACACCATGGAGAAGTATTTGTCGTAATTGAACTTGTCGTTGATCCCGATGGCCGTGAAACTGATCGTCATCTTGTTCTGCGCCATGATGGCCGGCATGGCCGGGGCCACGAAGTTCGTCGCGTAAGGGCCAAGGAGCAGCTCGACTTTGTCCAACGTGATCAGCTTGGTGTAGATGCCGGGAACGTTGGCCGGCGTGCTTTGATCATCGTAGATGACGAGCTCGACCGGGCGGCCGAGCAGGCCTCCCCTGGCATTGATGTCGTCGCGCCACATCTCGAGGGCGATATTGATCACCTTGCTGGGAGCCGCTCCGGCACCCGTCAAGGCAAGGCTGAGCCCGATCCTGATCGGGGGACCGCTCTGCGCCAACGCGCTCGACAACGTCGCGATACCGAATACGAGCACCGCAGCGACTGCGCGCACCGCATGCTGGCACCAGACCCACATGGCACTCCTCCCTCGTCACGTGGCGGGCCGCCGAGAGAAGCAGCCGATGCCACGCATATATGTTTAGCAGCACCTAATCCTGCGCAACCTCCTCCACGAGGTGGTTGCGCATCCTACCCAGGCCTTCGATCTCCGTCTCCATCACGTCGCCGGCAGCCAGGAACGTGTTGGTGCCCTGGCCGACGCCGCCGCAGGTGCCACAGCTGAACACGTCGCCGCTCTCGAGGGTCAGCATATTCGAGGCGTACTCGATCTGCTCCTCGGGGGTGAAGATGAACTGCGAGGTATTGCCGTTCTGCTTGACGGCGCCGTTGACGGTGAGGCGGATGGACAGATTCATATGATCAGACACGAAGGCGCGCGGGACCAAGTAAGGGCCCATGGGGGCAAAGTTGTCGTGGCTCTTGCCGCCGAGCCAGTCCGAGCGCAGCGCCGGCCGATCCTGCCGGATCTGCAGATCGCGGCAGGAGACGTCGTTCGTGGTCATGAACCCTGCCACATGCTCGAGCGCGCGCTCGGCCCTGATGCGTTTGCCGCGCCTGCCGATGGCGAGCGCGATCTCCGCCTCCCAATCGATCTTGTTCATGCCACGCGGGATTGCGATATCGTCGAAGGCCCCGCACAACGTGCTCGGCGCCTTCAGGAAAAGGTAGGGAACCGTCGTCGACTTCTCGCCCGTGAACCTGGGGCCGCCGGCGGGCGTCATGCCGGCGCGGATCATCTCTTCGACGTGTTCCTGGAAGTTCTGCGCCGCGTAGAACATCTTTCCCGGCCGCAGCACCGGCGCATAGAGACGCGAATTCGCTGGCGCGACTGCGGCGCCCGCCGGGACACCTTCCTTCTCGATGAAGGCCGCCATCTCCTGCAGCACGGCGAAGTTGGCGTCCCAGTCTTCGAGGAGACCGAAGATGCTGCGCGTCGCGCTCAGGGTCGCGCCACCGCGTGCGGCACGATAGGCCTCATGCACGGCCGCGAGGTCGACCGTCCGGTCTCCCAGGACGAGGGCCACGCAAGGCGTTGAAGTCGTGCCGGCCCTTGCGATGGTCGCGAGCCGGAAGGGTGTGCCGTTCATCGGTGGGGAGTTCTCCGCTTCAGCCCGAAGTCAATTGAAGCGCGTGCGGGCGAGCGCGTCCACCGTGTTTGCCTGTTGACAGATCAAACCACCGAGCCATGTGTCCGGAACGGCCCCAGATGGGTATGGTGCCCAGGGGCGGAATCGAACCACCGACACCGTGATTTTCAGTCACGTGCTCTACCAACTGAGCTACCTGGGCGCCCAAGAGCCCGCGGCGGCGGGTTTTCGAGCGGCGGCGTTATAAAGGCTCGATTTTGCACTGTCCAGCCGCGCGCCCGTCACGGCCATGCCGCTTGCTCCACCTCTCCCCGCGCGCGCGGGGAGAGGTCGACTTGCGAGCGGAGCCCGTGCGACGCGAAGCAAGTCGGGTGAGGGGGCGGTCCCAGAGAACTCGAACCGGTGGAAGCGCCCCCTCACCCGGATTCCTTCGCTGCGCTCGGAATCCGACCTCTCCCCGCATGGCGGGGAGAGGTGGCGCAAGTGGCGCCGTCGGGCCCAAAATGAGACCGCGCCGGCGCCGGCACGTCATGACCCGTTCACGACATCGCGTTAGCCCTGAGTCTCCTAGTGGACTGACAGCCGACACGAAATGGCTTAAGTTCGGTCAAAACTGTAAACAGGGAGACGAAAGTGGGTACCCTGATGGTGCGCTGTCCGCGCACCGGCGCCGATTTTCCCTCCGGCGTCGAGATTGACCGGCTGAGCTTCGAGCTCACGCCGGCGTTCACCGGCACGATCCGCTGCCCGTGGTGCGCGACCATGCACGCATGGTCGAAGATCGATGCCTGGATATGCGAGGCGGACGAGATGGTGCAGCCGGGCGGGATCAGTCCCGGTCCGGCTCCTCCGGCTTCTTCGACCTCTCGTCGTCGTCGTCCACCGGCACCGTATAGGTCCCGGAGAGCCAGCGGTTAAGGTCGACGTCGGCGCAGCGCTTCGAGCAGAACGGCCGGAACTGGTGCTCTGCCGGCTTGCCGCAGATCGGGCATTTCTTCGCGCGCGGGCGCGCGGTCATGTCATCCATGCGGACAATGTCGTGATTGTCGGGGCGGTTGTGAAGCCCCACGGGCCTAGACCCTTGCTGTCATCCCGGCCGGGCGCAGCGAGAGCCGGGATCCACGCACCCCCGCCGAGCCCATTTTCTAATGCCGCGGGACATGGGTCCCGGGTCTCGCCGCTTTCGCGGCTCGCCCGGGATGACCGCCGGAGGGGCTGGCATGTCGTGCACAGCGGTCACGCCTGCTTGGCGCGCTTCGCGTCCAGCGCGCGCAGCTCGGTCTTGAGAATCTTTCCGTAGTTGTTCTTCGGCAGGCTGTCGACGACGACATAGTCCTTGGGCCGCTTGAAGCGAGCGATGGCGCCGAGGCAGAGCGCGTCGAGCTCGCGCGG
>DATFWC010000006.1:0-3917 GCA_035259885.1 Xanthobacteraceae bacterium | reverse complement strand
GGCCGGGATTATCTTTCTTCCGGTCGACATGTGGGTAAAGGCCTACTTCGCCATGGGCGTGGTGTTGTTGATCCAGACCTGCATCACGGTGACCAAGACGGTTCGTGACGTGCACGAGAGCAAGCGCCTGGTGAATCGCATCGAGGACGCCAAGACCGAGCGGCTGCTCATGGGGATCGAGCGCGGCACGGAGTAAAGCCGGCGTTCCCGGGCGCGGCACCGCGCAACG
Organism: Xanthobacteraceae bacterium; assembly: GCA_035259885.1. Taxonomy (GTDB): domain Bacteria; phylum Pseudomonadota; class Alphaproteobacteria; order Rhizobiales; family Xanthobacteraceae; genus DATFWC01. The sequence continues at coordinate 3,688 of DATFWC010000006.1, read as the reverse complement.
TCACCCCGCGCCCGGGATACCAAGCGCTCACCTTCCTCTGAGCCAGATCGCAGCCGCGCCTGCAAACCTGCTATGGTGTGAATCGGACGCACCCGGACGCGCTGACGCAACGTCAGGACAAACTTTTCACCTGAAGACCGGAACCTGATCCCATGTCCACCTCACTGATGACGACGCGGCGCTTCGCGCCCCTGTTCTGGTGCCAGTTCTTCTCCGCCTTCAACGATAACTTCTTGAAGAATGCGCTGGTGTTCCTGATCCTGTTCAAGATCGAGGGCGAGGGAGCCGAGGCGTTGATCACGCTGGCGGCGGCGGTCTTCATCGCCCCGTTCTTCTTTCTCTCCGGCCTCGGCGGTCAGGTCGCTGACCGCTTCGATAAGGCGCTGGTGGCGCAGCGCCTGAAGCTTGTCGAGATCGGGGTGGCCGGTATCGCTGTTCTCGGCTTTGCGTTTCACTCGGTGTGGGTGCTCTTTGTGGCACTGGCCTTGTTCGGCGTCATCGCGGCGCTGTTCGGGCCGATCAAGTACGGCATCCTGCCCGACCACCTGAAACGCGAAGAGCTGCCGGCCGGCAACGCGCTGGTGGAGGCCGCGACCTTCCTGGCCATCCTGTTGGGCACCATCGTCGGCGGCCTGGCGGCCAAGGACGCCGGGCATGTGTTCGGCTTCGGCGCGCTGATCATGGTGTTCGCCGGCCTGTGCTGGGTGGCGAGCCTCATGATTCCGCGCACCGGCGAGGGCGCGCCGGAACTCGTGGTCGATGCCAACATTGCGCGCTCAACCGCCGAACTCCTGCGGCACCTGTGGAACGACTCCCGCCTGTGGTGGGGCGGCGTGGTGGCGAGCTGGTTCTGGGTCGTCGGCGCCGTGGTGCTGTCGCTGATGCCCCCGCTGGTGAAGAAGACGCTCGGCGGCACCGAGGAAATCGTCACGGCCTTCCTGGCGATCTTCTCGGTGTGCATCGCCCTCGGATCGGGACTGGCGTCATGGCTCGCCCATGGCCGCATCATCCTGCTGCCGACCGTCGTGGGTGCCTTCCTGCTCGGCGTCTTCTCGATCGATCTCGGCCTCGCCACCTTTTCGGCCGCTCCCGCGGCGACGCCGCAGGGCGCGAGCGCGATCTTCTCGTCCTTCCGCGGCATCCGTATCGCCATCGATCTCGCTGGGCTCGCCATCGCCGGTGGCTTGTTCATCGTGCCGGTGTTCTCGGCCGTGCAGGCCTGGGCTGGCGCCGACCGGCGCGCCCGCGTGATCGCCGCCATCAACGTGCTCAATGCCGGGTTCATGGTTGCCGGCACCCTGGTCGTCGCTGTGCTGGAGCACGCCGGGGTGACGATACCGGTCCTGTTCTTCATCGTCGGCCTCGCCAACCTGGCGGTCTCGGTGTGGGTCGGCAGCACCATGCCGCGCAGCTCCATGCGCGACCTGCTGTCGATCATCTTCCGCGCCTTCTATCGCATCGAGGTGCGGGGCCTGGACAACATCGCCAAGGCCGGTCCGAACGCCATCATCGCGCTCAACCATGTGAGCTTCCTCGACGCGGCGCTGGCCATGTCGATCACCGACAAGCCGCCCATCTTCGCCATCGATCACACCATCGCCAAGCGCTGGTGGGTGAAGCCGTTCCTGCGCTTCGGCCGCGCCGTGCCGCTCGATCCCACCAAGCCGCTCGCCACCCGCACGCTGATCAATGCGGTCAAGGCCGGCGACTCGCTGGTCATCTTCCCGGAGGGCCGGCTCACCGTCACCGGCAGCCTGATGAAGGTGTACGATGGCGCCGGCCTCATCGCCGACAAGTCCGGCGCCATGGTGGTGCCGGTGCGCATCGACGGGCTGGAGGCCACGCCGTTCACGCGGCTGTCGCGCGGGCAGGTGCGGCGCCGCTGGTTTCCGAAAGTCACCGTCACGGTGCTGGAGCCGGTCCGCCTCACGGTGCCGCCCGAGCTCAAGGGCAAGGCGCGCCGCCAGGCGGCCGGGGCCGCGCTCTACGAGATCATGTCGGATCTGGTGTTCCGCACCACCTCGACCGACCGCACCGTGAGCGAGGCCATCATCGAGGCGGCGGAGATTCACGGCATGAAACGTACCGCCGTGGAAGATCCGGTGAGCGGTGCGCTCAGCTACAAGCGCCTGCTCGTCGGCGCCGCGGTGCTCGGCCGCAAGCTCATGCCGCTCGCCGAGGAGGGAGGTGCTGTCGGCGTGATGCTGCCCAATGCCAACGGCGCCGTGGTGACGGTCATCGCCATCATGTCCGCCGGCCGCGTTCCCGCCATGATCAACTTCACGGCCGGCCTCAACAACATCCGTGCCGCCTGCCGCGCCGCCAACGTCACCACCATCGTCACGTCGCGCGCATTCATCGAGAAGGGCAAGCTCGACGCTCTGGCGGGCGAGCTCGCCAAGACCCTCAAGCTCGTCTATCTCGAGGACGTGCGTGCCGAGATCGGCCTCGCCGACAAGATTCGCGGGCTGCTCGCGGCCAGGACGCCGCTGGTCCGGCGCAAGCCCGACGATCCCGCCATCATCCTGTTCACGTCAGGGTCGGAGGGCACGCCCAAGGGCGTCGTGCTGTCACACCGCAACATGCTGGCGAACGCCGCGCAGGCGGCCGCCCGCATCGACTTCGGCCGCACCGACAAGGTGTTCAACGTGCTGCCGGTGTTCCACTGTTTCGGCCTCACGGTCGGCATGGTTCTGCCGCTGGTGTCCGGCGTGCACCTCTATCTTTATCCCTCGCCGCTGCATTACCGCACGATCCCCGAGCTCATCTACGGCATCAATGCCACCATCCTGTTCGGCACCGACACGTTCCTCAACGGCTACGCGCGGGCCGCGCACGCCTATGACTTCCGCTCGCTGCGCTACATTCTCGCCGGCGCCGAGCCGGTGAAGGAATCGACGCGGCGCACCTACATGGAAAAATTCGGGCTGCGCATCCTCGAAGGCTACGGCGTCACCGAGACGGCGCCGGTGCTGGCCATCAACACGCCGATGTTCAACCGGATGGGCACCGTCGGGCGGCTGATGCCCGGCATGACGGCGCGGCTCGAGCCGGTGCCCGGCGTGGAGGAGGGCGGCCGCCTGTTCGTCAAGGGCCCGAACGTCATGCTCGGCTATCTCAAGGCGGACAATCCGGGTGTCCTCGAGCCGCCGGCGGAAGGCTGGCACGACACCGGCGACATCGTCACCATCGACGCGCAGGGCTTTATCACCATCAAGGGCCGCGCCAAGCGTTTCGCCAAGATCGGCGGCGAGATGATCTCACTCGCCGCCGTGGAAACCCTGGCGGCGGATCTGTGGCCCGACGCGCTGTCGGCGGTGGCCGCCGTGCCGGACGCGCGCAAGGGCGAACGGCTCGTCCTGGTCACCCAGAAGCCGGGCGCCAAGCGCGCCGACTTCCAGACCTATGCCAAGAGCAAGGGGGCGTCCGACCTGATGATCCCGTCCGACGTCCTCGTGGTCGACAAGGTCCCGGTGCTCGGCTCGGGCAAAGTCGACTATGTCGGCGTCGCCAACCTGGTGCGCGAGCACATGTCCGCGCGCGCCGCGGTCGCGGTGTAAGATGCGACAGCGGATGATCGCAGGACGGCGGGGCTGACGCCGCAATCCTCCGTTGTCCGCCGTCTGTTGTCTGGCTGCCGTGAAGCAGGCAAAATCGGCTCCGACCATAACCTGGCCAAATGGGGAGC
>DATFWC010000005.1:0-12605 GCA_035259885.1 Xanthobacteraceae bacterium | reverse complement strand
GGTGGCCGGCGCTGAGGCGGGCGAGCACGCGGTCGACCTTGGCGCCGGAATCGGCGCCGCCGGTCTGGCGCTGGCGATCCGCGTGCCCGGCATCACCGTGACGCTTGTCGAGATCGACGCCGAGCTCGCGGGCCTGGCGGAAGAGAATGCGCGCCGCAATGGTCTGGCCGACCGCGTCCGCGCCGTCGCCCTGGACGTCGGCGGCCCGGCGCGCACCTTCGCGGCGGCCGGCCTCGGGCCGGGCACCGCCGCGCGCGTGCTGATGAACCCACCCTTCAACGATCCCGGCCGGGCGCAGCCGTCGCCAGATCCAGGCCGATGGCTGGCCCATGCCGGCGAAGTGCCGCTCGCCGCGTGGGTGCGATGCGCTGCCCGCCTGCTTCAGCCGCGCGGCAGCCTGGCGCTGATCTGGCGCGCCGACGGCTTGCCCGAGGTGCTGCGCGCACTGACGCCGGGCTTTGGCGCGATCGCGGTGCTGCCGGTGCATCCACGACCGGACGCGCCCGCGATCCGCGTTCTGGTGCGTGCCGAGAAGGGCAGCGGGGCGCCGCTCGTCCTGCTGCCCGGCCTCGCTCTCAACGATGCAGCCGGACGGCCGAGCGCGGCCGCCGAAGCCGTGCTGCGGCAGGGCGCCGGTCTGCCCCTGGTGACAAAGACCCACGCGCCGGGGGCCTGAAGGCCGAAAACCCCCACGATGAGCAAAAATCAGCCGACACGGATTATTGTTTGGGCTGCGGCTGACGCCGTGCGGGCAGATCAAGGCGCGCTGTCGATCCCGCGCCGCGGCCCCTCAAGCCGACCCGGGCTCGCGCGAATCCCGAGGTTTTCCAGCGTGATAGAGCGCGCTGAGAAAACCGACCAGCAGCATCACGACGACGATCTTGAGTTCCATTCCCGAACCTCGAAAGCAACTCTGGCATCCGGCTGACGTCAGGACAGCAAGAAACATTCCAATGCTTAAGGTCCGGTAACTTGAGCGGCGCTTTGTGCCGTTCTATGTGTCGCCATGGCAGAAGCTTCCGTGCCGTCGCGCATGTTCGGCGCGCTCCGTTCGCTCGTGCCGCGGCGCTTTCGCGGCGACATTCCGGTGGTACCGGTCGTGCGGCTGAGCGGCGTGATCGGCTTTTCCACGCCGCTCAAACCCGGCCTGACGCTGGCGACCTGCGCCCGCTCGCTCGAACGCGCCTTCGCTGTGCGGCGTGCGCGGGCGGTAGCGCTCATGATCAATTCGCCCGGCGGCTCGCCGGTGCAGTCGCACCTGATCTTCAAGCGCGTACGGGCGCTGGCCGAGGAGAAGGGCATTCCGGTCATTGCCTTCGTGGAAGACGTTGCGGCGTCCGGCGGCTACATGATCGCCTGCGCGGCGGACGAGATTGTGGCGGACAATTCCTCCACTGTGGGCTCGATCGGCGTGGTCGGCGGGTCGTTCGGATTCCACCGCCTGCTCGACAAGATCGGCGTGGAGCGGCGCCTCTATACGGCGGGCGACCACAAGGCCATGCTGGATCCCTTCCTCCCTGAGAAGCCCGAGGACGTCGAACGCCTCAAGGCGGTCCAGCGCGAGATCCACGACATGTTCATCGCGCTGGTCAGGGGACGCCGCGGCGCCAAGCTTAGCGGCCCCGATTCCACCTTGTTTTCCGGCGAGTTCTGGACCGGCATGAAGGCGCGCGAGCTGGGACTGGTCGATGCCATCGGTGACCTGCGTTCGGTGCTGCGCGAGCGCTTCGGCGAGAAGGTCGCAACCCCGCTCATCGCCGCCGAGCGCGGGCTGTTCGGCCGACGCACACCCGGGATAGGATCGCTCGTGGACGACGTCCTGGATCGTCCCGGTCTGGCCGAGAATGTCATTTCCGCCTTGGAGGCACGCGCGCTGTGGGCGCGTTACGGATTGTGAGGGGAAGCCTATGCCGCCGGTGATCATGTGGATCGTGGGAGCAATCGGCGCAGCCGTCGTGGGGAAGTGGCTGGTCAAGGAAGCGCGCCGCGTCAATGCCGAACTCGATGCCGCCAGGGCGCATCCCGTCGGCGATGCGGATCGTCCGACGCTGACTCGCGACCCCGACACCGGCGTCTATCGGCCAAAATAGCAGGCCTGCCGTTCTTGACCCCCTGAGACCCGGTCGATAGTCCTCACCCAAGCCCGCCGCGGCGCGCGTCGCGTTCAGCCTGACGATGAGCAACGATCTTCCCGCGCATATGCGCCCCGAACGCTCGTTCCAGGGGCTGATCCTCGCGCTCCAGCGCTATTGGGCGGACCAGGGCTGCGTCATCCTGCAGCCCTATGACATGGAGGTGGGAGCCGGCACGTTTCATCCGGCGACGACCTTGCGCGCGCTCGGCCCGAAGCCATGGAATGCGGCCTATGTCCAGCCTTCGCGCCGGCCCAAGGATGGCCGCTACGGCGAGAATCCCAACCGGCTGCAGCACTATTACCAATTCCAGGTCATCCTCAAGCCGTCACCGCAGAACATCCAGGACCTCTATCTCGAGTCGCTGTACGCGATCGGCATCGACCGCAAGGTCCACGACATCCGCTTCGTCGAGGATGACTGGGAAAGCCCGACGCTCGGCGCCTGGGGGCTGGGTTGGGAATGCTGGTGCGACGGCATGGAAGTGTCGCAGTTCACCTATTTTCAGCAGGTGGCGGGATTCGAGTGCCGGCCGGTGTCGGGCGAGCTCACGTACGGCCTCGAGCGGCTCGCCATGTACGTGCAGGGCGTTGATCGCGTGTTCGACCTGAACTTCAACGGCCGCGAGGACGGCGCCAAGGTCACCTACGGCGACGTGTTCCTGCAGGCCGAGCAGGAATATTCGCGCCACAATTTCGAATATGCCGAGACCGAGATGCTGCTCGAGCAGTTCAGGATGGCGGAGCAGGCATGCCGCAAGTATCTCGAAGCGGGCTGGGCCACGGTCGGCAACACGCGGCGGCATCTCATGGCGTTGCCGGCCTATGACCAGTGCATCAAGGCGAGCCACGTGTTCAACCTGCTCGACGCGCGCGGCGTGATCTCGGTGACCGAGCGCCAGAGCTACATCCTGCGGGTGCGCGAACTGGCCAAGGCCTGTGGCGAGGCGTGGCTGGCAACCGAGGCGGGAGGGGGGAACCAATGAGCAGCGAGCCGATGGAATGGACGGTGGAGCGCAATCGCCGCATGCTCCTGTGCACCTGCAAGCAGACCAGGAAGCCGCCGATCTGCGACACCACGCATCTGACGCCGCGCGACAATGCCTGACCTGTTGCTCGAATTCCTGTCCGAGGAGATCCCGGCACGCATGCAGCCGCGCGCCGCGGAGGATCTCCAGAAACTGGTGACCGACCGCCTCGTGGCGGCGGGGCTCGTGTACGAAGGCGCCAGGGCGTTCGCGACGCCGCGCCGGCTGGCGCTGGCGGTTCACGGCATCCCGGTGCGCCAGCCCGACGTCAGGGAAGAGCGCAAGGGACCGCGCGTCGGCGCTCCCGAAAACGCGGTCGCGGGCTTCCTCAAGAGCGCGGGGCTCGCCTCGATCAGCGAAGCCAGGATCGAAAAGGACCACAAGAAGGGCGAGTTCTATGTCGCGATCATCGACAAGCCCGGCCGGCCCGCCATCGACGTGATCGCCGAGATCGTGCCCGAGGTGGTGCGCGGCTTTCCCTGGCCGAAGTCCATGCGCTGGGGGAGCGGTGACCTCAACTGGGTGCGCCCGTTGCATTCGATCGTCGCCACCTTCGGGCCGGAAACCGAGGAGCCGGATGTGGTGCCCTTTGCGGTGGACGGCATTGCAGCCGGCGACGTCACGCGGGGCCACCGCTTTATGGCGCCGGCGCCGTTTCCGGTGCGGCGGCTCGACGACTATGTCAGCAAGCTCGAGCAGGCCAAGGTGGTGCTCGATCGCGCCCGGCGCGAGCAGGTGATTCTTGCCGATGCCAAGAACCTTGCCTTCGCGCAAGGTTTCGAACTGGTCGAGGATCCCGGGCTGCTGACCGAGGTGGCTGGTCTGGTCGAGTGGCCGGTCGTGCTCATGGGATCGTTCGACGCCGCCTTCCTGGCCATTCCGCCCGAGGTGATCCGCACCACGATCCGCGCCAACCAGAAATGTTTCGTGCTGCGCGCCCCCGATACGGCCAGCCTTGCCAACAAGTTCATCCTTGTCGCCAACACCGAGACGGCGGACGGCGGCAAGGCAGTCATTGCCGGCAACGAGCGCGTGATCCGGGCGCGCCTGTCGGACGCAAAATTCTTCTACGAGACCGACCTGCGCACGCCGCTGGACGCACGCGTAGCGCGGCTCTCCGAGATCGTGTTTCACGAAAAGCTCGGCACCCAGGCGGAGCGCGTCGAGCGGATCGAGATGCTGGCGCGCGCGCTTGCACCGATTGTCGGTGCCGACCCCGACAAGGTGGCGCGGGCGGCCTGGCTCGCCAAGGCCGATCTGGTCACCGACATGGTGGGCGAGTTTCCTGAGCTGCAGGGCCTGATGGGACGCTATTACGCCGAGGCGCAAGGCGAGGATGCCGCGATCGCCCACGCCATCGAGGACCATTACAAGCCGCAAGGTCCTTCCGACCTCGTCCCGGCCGATCCGGTCGCCATCGCGGTGGCGTTGGCCGACAAGATGGATGCGCTGGTCGGATTCTGGGCCATCGGCGAAAAGCCGACCGGTTCGAAGGATCCCTATGCGTTGCGCCGGGCGGCCTTGGGCGTGATCAGGATCGTGCTCGACAATCAGCTGCGCGTGCCGCTGCGTGCGGTGCTGTGGCGGCATTTTGGCCCGGTGCGCAGGGACGAGGCCCTGGCCGAAGCGATCGCGCTGCTGCATCCGCTGCAGGAGCACATCGTCAACTTGAGCGCAGCCGACATCGAGCTCGCCATCAAGCTGGAGGCGCTCGTGTCGGAGCGCAGCCGGGCGGTCGCCGGACCCATCCTGGTCCAGGCCCATGGCGATCTCGACCGGGCAACCGATCTCCTCGCCTTTTTCGCCGACCGCTTGAAAATCCAGCTGCGCGAGCGGGGCGCGCGCCACGACCTCGTGGATGCGGTGTTCTCCCTCGATGGCCAGGACGACTTGGTGATGATCGTGCGCCGGGTCGAGGCGCTGGGAAGCTTTCTCGATACCGACGACGGCAAAAACCTGCTTGCCGGCTACAAGCGTGCCACCAACATCATACGCATCGAGGAGAAACGGGACGGGGTCGCCTATAGCGGCGCGCCCGATCCAAACCTGTATCGCCAGGGCGAGGAGCGCGAGCTTGCGGCCGCCATCGACGCGGCCAAAAGGGCCGCAGGGGAGGCGGTGGCGCACGAGGATTTTGCCGCGGCCATGCAGGCCATTGCGGCGCTGCGCCCAAAGGTCGACGCGTTCTTCGACAAGGTCACGGTCAACGTCGATGAGCCCAGGCTGCGCGAGAACCGGCTGAAGCTGTTGAACGAAATCCGCGAAGCCACGCGCGCGGTTGCGGATTTCTCCAGGATCGAGGGTTGACCTCGGTTCGACCGGCCGTCATGGCCGGAGCAAATATGTGTCGACTGCATGACGGAGGAGTTTGATGACCATCAGTCTCGTGCATCTTCAGCCGATCATTGCGCTCATTGCGGGAATTCTCATTCTCCTGATGCCGCGCCTGCTCAACTACATCGTGGCAATTTACCTGATCGTCATCGGCATCGCTGGCCTCATCCGCTGATCGTTGCGTGTCTGCATGGGCGATTTTCGTCGTTCCCGTAATCGGAACGATGCGCGCCCCCATGGGTTGAAATGGCACCAAAAAAGGATCAAGAGAGGTTTCCAATGCACGGAAATGTTTCAAAAAAGCATATGGCAAGAAAATCAAAGACCGCGACCGCGAAAACACCTGCCACCAAGCGGGCAAAGTGGGTCTACACGTTCGGCGACGGCAAGGCCGAAGGGCGCGCCGACATGCGCGACCTGCTCGGCGGCAAGGGCGCCGGCCTCGCCGAGATGGCCAATCTGGGGCTGCCGGTCCCGCCCGGTTTCACCATCACCACCGAGGTCTGCACCTCCTACTACGCCAACGAAAAGAACTATCCCGCCGAGCTCGCCGATCAGGTCGCCAAGGGGCTCGCGCATATCAGCCGCGTGACCGGGCGGACGTTCGGCGACCGCAAGGAGCCACTCCTGGTCTCGGTGCGCTCGGGGGCGCGCGCATCGATGCCCGGCATGATGGACACCGTCCTCAACCTCGGCCTCAACGACGAGACCGTCGAGGCATTGGCCAAGCGGGCGAACGATCGCCGCTTCGCCTACGATTCCTACCGCCGCTTCATCACCATGTATTCCGACGTGGTCCTCGGCGTCGAGCATCATCAGTTCGAGGAAATTCTCGAGGCCTACAAGGACAGCAAGGGCTATGTCCTGGATACCGATCTCGCCGCCGACGATTGGGTGACGCTGGTCGAGCGCTACAAAAAGTCGGTGCAGGAAGAGACCGGCGCGCCGTTTCCCCAGGATCCGCAGGAACAGCTGTGGGGCGCCATCAGCGCCGTGTTTGGCTCGTGGATGAACCAGCGCGCGATTACCTATCGGCGGCTGCACAGCATCCCGGAAACCTGGGGCACTGCGGTGAACGTCCAGGCCATGGTGTTCGGCAACATGGGCGAGACGTCGGCGACCGGTGTCGCCTTCACGCGCAATCCCTCTACTGGCGACAAGCGGCTCTATGGCGAGTTCCTCATCAACGCCCAGGGCGAGGACGTGGTCGCCGGCATCCGTACGCCGCAGGAGATCACCGAGCTGGCGCGGCAGGAGGCCGGCTCCGAGAAGCCGTCGATGGAAAAGGCGATGCCCGCCGCCTTCGCCGAACTGGTGCGCATCGCCGAGGCGCTCGAAGCTCACTACTGCGACATGCAGGACCTGGAGTTCACCATCGAGCAGGGCAAGCTGTGGATGCTGCAGACGCGCTCCGCCAAGCGCACCGGCAAGGCGGCGCTGAAAGTCGCCGTCGATCTCGCCAACGAGGGCGTGATCTCGCGCGACGAAGCGGTCGTGCGCATCGATCCGGCGTCGCTCGATCAGCTCCTGCATCCGACCATCGATCCCAAGGCCGAACGCAAGGTGGTCGCCACCGGGTTGCCGGCCTCGCCCGGCGCTGCGTCGGGCGAGATCGTGTTCTCGTCGAACGAGGCGGAGACGCTCAAGAGCCAGGGCCGCCGCGTGATCCTGGTGAGGATCGAGACCAGCCCCGAGGACATCCACGGCATGCATGCCGCCGAGGGCATCTTGACCACGCGCGGCGGCATGACCTCGCACGCCGCCGTGGTGGCGCGCGGCATGGGCCGGCCGTGCGTGTCGGGCGCCGGCGCCATCCGCGTCGACTACACCGCCAACACCATGACGGCCGGCGGCGTCACGCTGAAGAAGGGCGACGTCATCACGATCGACGGCTCCACCGGCCAGGTTCTGGCCGGCAAGGTGCCGATGCTCGAGCCCGAGCTCTCCGGCGAGTTCGCCACGCTGATGCAGTGGGCCGACGCCAAGCGCCGCCTCAAGGTGCGCGCCAACGCCGACACGCCCAACGACGCCCGCCTGGCGATGAAGTTCGGCACCGAAGGGATCGGCTTGTGCCGCACCGAGCACATGTTCTTCGACGAGAATCGCATCCGCGCCGTGCGCGAAATGATTCTCGCCGACGACGACAAGGCGCGGCGCGCCGCGCTGGCCAAGCTGCTGCCGATGCAGCGCGCCGATTTCGTTGCGCTGTTCGAGATCATGGGTGATCTCCCGGTGACCATCCGGCTGCTCGATCCGCCGCTGCACGAATTCCTTCCCCATGGCGAGGAGGAGATTGCCGAAGTGGCGCAAGCCATGGGGACCGATCCGAAGAAGCTCAAGGCGCGCGCCGACGAGCTCCACGAGTTCAACCCCATGCTGGGATTCCGCGGCTGCCGCATTGCGATCGCCTATCCGGAGGTCGCCGAGATGCAGGCACGCGCCATTTTCGAGGCCGCCGTGGAGGCGGGACGGCGCACCGGCAAGACCGTGGTGCCCGAGGTCATGGTGCCGCTCATCGCCACCAGGATCGAGTTCGACCTGATCAAGGCGCGCATCGACGCGATTGCGGAAGACGTCGCCCGGGAGACGGGGGCATCGGTCGAGTATCAGGTGGGCACCATGATCGAGCTGCCGCGCTCGGCTCTGCTCGCCCATGAGATTGCCGAGAGCGCGCAGTTCTTCTCGTTCGGCACCAACGATCTCACGCAGACCACCTTCGGCATCAGCCGCGACGATGCGGCAAGCTTTCTCGGCATCTACGCGGCTAGGGGCATTTTGCCAGCCGATCCGTTCGTGACGCTGGACCGCGCCGGCGTCGGCGAACTGGTGCGGATCGCTACTGAGCGCGGGCGCAAGGTCAGGCGCGACCTGAAGCTCGGCATCTGCGGCGAGCACGGCGGCGATGCCGCCTCGGTGGCGTTCTGCCATGAGATCGGGCTCGACTACGTGTCGTGCTCGCCGTTCCGCGTCCCGATCGCGCGGCTCGCGGCAGCCCAGGCGGCGCTCGGCAAGGGACCCGCCAGCACGGCCTAGCACTGCAGCCAGACCGCGATGACGGGGAAGCGCTCGGCCGCGGCGCGGCCGCGCACCGCTTTTTGCCGCGTCGCGCGTCACCGGCATCGTCTCGCTGGTCGGCCAGATCGGGCAGAACGGGATCGTGGACTACGGCGGCCAGGTCGGTCTCATCGCCGCGTTCCAGGAAGTTTCAAGACACGGCCAGCCAATCCGATAATTTGGTTATCGTTGTGCTAACGATGGCGCGCGCATGACGCGCTTAAATCGCAGGTTCGTCCTTACCATCTGCGCGCGTCTGCACGTCGTCACAACAAAATCATCACGCGGCACAAGCCTTTACGGCGGGCCACGGCGGTTCGGGAACGCACCCTGCCGCAGCGTTGGGACACATTTAACTACGGTTGTGGGTGCGCGGTCCGCTTAACGGATGCGTTGCAGGTTTGGGTTTCTACTGACCACCATCCGGCGCCACCGGAATTAACGGGTTTGCAAGGTTAATACGGGACAAACGCTGCCGTTCGGTGGAACGGCGCGAGTGTTGCGTAGCTTGGCGTGAGTGCAGGGGATGGTTGCGTTGCGTTCAGGGCCGAAGGGCGTTGGACTGGCTTCCTTCGGCCTTACCGCCTTCATGCTGGTCGCGATCCCATTCACGAGCGGGGATCGGGAGCTGGGCGTGGTCTCGGCCCACGCATCGGCATTGGAGCGCACGCGGGCCCTCATCGCGTCGCCATTCGGCACGATCCACGCTGTGACGTTCAGCTTTCCGCGCCCGATCGGCACTACGATTCCCGAGCCGCCGTCCGTCCGCCTGGCGAGCATCGACAGCGATGATCTGATCGGCAGCGGCGCGAGCCGCAGGGGCCGCGCTTCTCAGGCCGCCGCCTTGCAGTTTCCCAGTGTCGACCGCACGCACAAGGGAGATTTTCTGGCCACGCCGTCGCCGCCCGAGACCGTCGCTCCGGTTGAGCATGCGAGGTCGCCGGTCGACGACGAAATCGAAGCGGCGGCGCGCTATGCGCCGTTTCCCGAATACGACATCTCGATGTCGCTCGAACTTTATCCGCGCGTTCCCGGCGACGAGACCGGCGAGATCGCCGACACCAATACGGAGGCGCCGGACATTTCTCTTCTCGCCGCCGTCAACGATCCGGATCCGACGGTGCGCACCTCTCGCCTGTTCTTCGGCGACATGCTCGACTCGTCGCCCGCCAGTATCGTTCCCTGGGAGCCGGGCGACGAGCCGATCATGGCGATGCCGCGCGACGCCGAGATCAAGCGTTCGGCGCTCTCTGCCTTGTCCAATCCCGATGGCGGCGAGACGGTCACGGCCAAGGGCGACATTGCGATCGACGCTTCGCCGCCGCCGAACAGCCCGGCGGCGCGGCTGGGGCTCGTCGGGCCGGCGCGGCAGAAGGCTGAGAAGTGCCTGGCCAATGCGGTGTACTTCGAATCCCGGGGCGAACCGGTGCGGGGACAGCTCGCGGTCGCGCAGGTGGTGTTGAACCGCGCCTTCTCGGGCTACTACCCGGGCGACGTATGCGAAGTCGTCTATCAGAATGCGCACCGGCATCATGCCTGCCAGTTCAGCTTTGCCTGCGATCGTATCGAGGACGTCGTCACCGAGCCGGAAGCATGGGACCGTGCCGAGCGGGTCGCCAAGGCGACGCTCGACGGCAAGGTCTGGCTCCCTGAGATCGGCAAAGCCACCCACTACCATGCCTATTGGGTCAGGCCCTGGTGGGTCCGCACCATGCGCAAGTTCACTCGGATCGGCGTGCACTCCTTCTATCGTCCGCGCCGCTGGGGTGACGGCGAGCAGGCGCCGTCCTGGGGCAGCACGGGAGCGACCGTGAAGGCCGAGGCGAACATGTAAGCCTTAGCCGTGCCGGCCGCCGGTGCGCGCGGGCGCGCCGAGCGCAGATCACCGCTCGTGCGCAATCCCGCAGACACCCCGGCTCACGCGCGGTGCACCGGCACAGCTTTTATGCCACGGCCTTGACCGGCGTGAGATCCTCCAGGACGCTCCTGACCAATCCGCTGCGCTGCTGCATCGCGCGCAGGCTGGCCGGGCTCACGTCCCATAGGCCGATGAAGATCGTGTCGTGGCTGACCCGGTCCGTGCTGGCGATGATCTCGGGGGCCCAGCCGGCGCGGCGGTAGATGCGGACCATGAGACGGTCGAAGATCCCGACAATCTGCTCGACGCCGGCCATCATGGCCACCTCGCATCCGCCCTGCATCAGCTCGAACGTCGTCTTGCACAGGCCGGTCGGCGTCGTCCGTCGTTTGGCGATCGACGGCTCGACGGCGAAGCGCGTGCACTCCCACACCAGCGGCGTCTCGATGTCGAACGGCTCGTCGAAATAACGGTCGAACACGTTCTTCATCATGGTCGGGCCGGTGGTGGGCAAGAACCTGAGGCCGCCCGCGATCTCGCCGGTCTCTTCGTCGACGGAGACGAGATAGAGCGGGTTCATGTGGTCGAACTCGTCAAACTCGTAGCCGTTCTCGACCTTCACCTCCCAGTTGAGTCGGTCACGGAATTGACGCGCTCTCAAGCGGAACATCTCTTCAGTCTCGCGTCGATAATGGTGGCGGTCGCGTCCCTGGAAATAACGGATCATGTCGTCCTCCTGTCGGGCTCGGGATGAGCCGGGGAGAACGACTGTCAGCAAACAGACGCGTGATGCCAATAGGCTGATTTGCAGCTTGGCCGCGGGCTGATATTGCGGGAAGCCGGGCTTACCGAATGTCGGGAAAGATCAGCTTGTACGTGATGGCCTTGGCCACCGTATGCGTACGATTCAGGCAGTTGAGCTTGTGCTGCGCGCTCTGCAGATGGATGCGCACCACGCCTTCCGAAATGCCGAGGATGGTTGCGATGTCCTCGCTGGTCTTGCCCACCGCGCACCACGTCAGGCATTCGCGTTCGCGCGGCGTCAGCCTTGCTCGATAGTCGGTCTTCTTGGCGCCGCTGATCTGCATCGCCTTGGCGTGAATTGTGTGAGCCAGGATCTGCAGATCGCGAACGTAGGTCTTCTTGGCCAGGGCCCATTCGGGATCCGGCAGGTCGCTGGTGACGCTGAACAGCGCCGATTCCCCGGTCGGGCCGCGGATGGGAAACGTGATGCCCTGGCGGCCGATGCCGAAGTCGACGGACTCGCCGAACAGCTGCTTGACGCGCGGCGCGCGCTTGTTGAACGTTGCCCAATCGATCGGGAGCAGGTTGGCGAATCCTTCCGAGACGACCGGATCAACTCCGAGGTAGTCCGACTCGAAATAGCGCTGCACCCACTCAGGCGGATACGTGATGATGCTGACCGGCCGCACGTCTTCCTGCCCGGGGAGCCCGGGCATGTAATAGACGGCGTGCTTGAGGTCGTACGCCTGCAGGATGCGGTGAACGAACGCCTCGAGCTGGTCCAGCGTCGAGATATCGTCGACCGCGGCAGTGACTTCGGAATAGGTGTCGACGAAGTCCATAGCGCTCCCACGCCAGTTGGACTACAGGCAGCCTAGATTGTCGCCAATGAACGGCAGGGTCAACTCAGGCCTGCAACAGGGGAGATAATCGCAGCGGCATGGCGCTTGTATGACTTCGCGCTACTGCATATGCCGGCGGTTTTCGCGCAGGTTCAACTTAACGGACGAGAATCAAGACGTTCAACCATAGCTTTGTTTGCGCCCGATACTATGCGGTTCCGCAGGGTTGACCCGGAGCCGCCATCAGCCCAAACCATAGGCGCATGCTTGGGTGGTTGTAAGTGCCCTATGGGTGGGCGGCCGCCAACAGCGGGAATCCAAGGGGCGGCGCCATGGGCGCGCCCCAGCAGGCGAGGGAAACCGGATGGGACGGCGGTACAAGAGCGGCGAAAACAGCAGCCAGTCGCGACATCTGAGGTCCGCCAGGATCATTCGGTCGATGCTGGCCGAATGCGGCGATTCATCGCGCCTTCTCGAGCTGTTTTATTTCAGCCGCGAGCCCGACGTGCTTGAAATCATTCGCGCCGTCGCGGCCCTGCCGGAGGAGGCCCGGGCCGCGCTGGAAGCCTTTCTCGCCGTCTCGCACGAACCGGCGGCGGTCACGGCCAAGTGGG
>DATFWC010000004.1:0-2006 GCA_035259885.1 Xanthobacteraceae bacterium | reverse complement strand
CGGCGGCCGCACGTAGATGTCCACCGCGATGGTTTCTTCCGGCAGATGGATCGCCGTGCAGCACTCCAGGCCGACGCCGATCATGAGAACATGGGCGTCGTAGTCGCGCATCAGGCCGTACGGGCTGTTGCCCGAGACGGGTGTGCTGTCGACGTGATGCCGCGCCAGCAGGGGCTGCGCCGCCGGTCCGCAACCGGCGACGGAATGGGTGGGATGAATGCTGCGCGCCGTGGCGTAGCGCGTGCGAAAGATCTCGGTGAGAACCCCGGTGTGCGACGGTGTGCCGATTTCGTCCCATTCGGGATGCTGCGGGGTGACGGTACGCCAAGTCATTGTCGGCATGAACAGGTTGCCGCCGGAGAGGTGATCCAGCAATGTTTCGATGATGGCTTCGGCACGGAATCCCTGGCGGCTAAGCGGTGCGATGGCGCTGTGCACAACCAGGACGCCGTCGCGCGGCACTCCGAAGCGCTGCAGGATCGGGCGAAACGCGTCTGCTTCCCGGCCTTGGCTCATTTTGCCGCCACGGCCGGAGCCGTTTTTCGTGCCTTGATGTCCTCGATCAGGTCGAGACATCGCTCCACGTCGCGGAACGGCAAGCCGCTGAGATCGCCAAGCTCGAGATCCCACCACTTGACGCGCAGCAGACGCTCGATCGTCTTGTCGGGAAAGCGATAACGTTTCACCGTTGCCGGCACGCCGGCCACGATGGCAAACGGCGGCACGTCTTTCGTCACCACCGATCCCGCCGCGATGATGGCGCCGTCGCCGACGTTGACGCCGGCCATGACGTTGACGTTGTGGCCTGTCCACACGTCGTTTCCCACCGAGACGTGGGCAAACATGTCGGGCGTGCGCTCGAGCCGGTCGAACGCATTGTACTCGTCCACCCAGTCGAACGATTTCGGATGATATTGGAACTCGTGGATGCTCAACCAGTCCGACGGGTGGTTGAACGGATTGATGGCGGTGCGCGCGCCGATCGCGCAGAACGCGCCGATGGTGGCGCGCGCGATGAAGCAGTTTTCATTCATGCCGAAATATTTTCCGGCGACCACGTCGGGGCCGACCTGAGAGTTCTTGTTGAGGAAGAGCGGCCCGCAAATGGTGGATTTGATGATGCGCGAGCCCGGATTGAGGCGCATGATGCCATGAAGATAGGCAGGCTCGTTGCTGGTGTTCTCAAAGGAATCGATAAAAATCTCGGCGTGCTTCATTTCCGGTCCGCGGGGAGGATGACGAGACAAATTTGCATTGCGCATCAGCTTATCGCGTTGCAAGAGTTGTTTGCAATTGGGCGCCGCTCGGCGTCCGGGCTCGTTCCGACGCCGTCGCGTGCCGCGATCGAGACCAGCACCGCATCCGACCGGACGCCGCCCCCAGGAGTCAGGCCCGAACAATGGCAGAGCTCGGCAATTTCCTGCACGCGCAGTCGCCGCTCGCGGCTGGCGACGCGGCCGCCGCGTTGCTGGTGCTGGAGGACGGCCGTTACCTCCTGCAGTTGCGCGACGATCTTCCGCACATCTGGTACCCCGGCCATTGGGGCCTCTTCGGCGGCAGCGTCGATCACGGCGAGGATGCGGTCGCGGCGCTGCGCCGCGAGCTGCGCGAGGAGCTGGAACTGGACATGGCGGACGCGAAGCTCTTCGTCAGTTTCGAGTTCGATCTGACGCCGGTTGGACTGAAGAAATATTTCCGTGCCTACTACGAGGTGCCGGTCGCGCTCGCCGCCTTTGATCGCCTCGTGTTGCGCGAGGGCGCCGACATGCAGGCCTTGCCCGGCGAGGAGGCCTTGGCTTTGCCGCGTATGTCGCCCTACGACGCGTTTGCCCTGTTCCTGCACTATCGCCGGGCGCGCCTTGCCGGATCGCGCCCGGCCTGACGGGCGCTTGCCAGCCGGTCACCATCCGCCGCCTCCTTATCGTCGGTTCGGCGGGATGATAGTTTCGGCCAATGTCGAGCGGCAGACGGACCATCGACGATTTCGGGGCGCAATTCCAGCGCTA
>DATFWC010000003.1:0-18379 GCA_035259885.1 Xanthobacteraceae bacterium | reverse complement strand
GGGCCGACCGAGGCGCGGCCCGCCGACGGCCTGGCGGTCGACTTCGTTGTCGAGTCCGATCGTGCCCAACTGAGTGAGATCGTCCAGCGGGTGCGGGACGGACGACTGCGGACGAACATCGGCAACGTCTCGGCCCTCGACCATGCCGTCGCCACCTTCAACGCGACCGAGCGACGCAAGGGGAAGACGATCATCCGCGTGCGTCCGTGAGGACTCGGGGAGGGCGAGCGGTTCTGCCCTCCTCGTGAATCATCGTCGCCTTTTAGCAGGCTGCCGAAAAACGCTTCCTGACAAGCCGTTGCGAATATGATTCGTTGCTTCGGGGATTTCGGGAGGCCCGAATGCGGGGTTCTGATACGCGGAGCGGAGAGTTGTTTTCGTATGTGGACCTGGAGAAGCGGGTGCCGGCGAAGCATCCGTTGCGAGATCGTGGCGATTGGCACGATCGGCATGGCGGATGTGTTCGGCCTGCCCGTGTCCGATGCGTCAGCGCGAGCGCCCGCGCAGGCGCTCGCGCGCGAGCACGCGAAAGCGCTGGGCGTCGTCGTCCTGGCGCATCAGGGAAATGCCGTCCAGCTCCACGATATCGTTGGCCAGCCCGGCGAATGCGTCCGCCAGCAGCGGCTGTACCCGTGTGATCTGTTCATCCGGCAAAGCACCCGTGAGGGTCATGTGAAAGCGGAACTGATCGAAGACGTAAGGGTAGCCCCAACGCTGCATGAGTTGAACCTGTCGTGGTGTCAGGCCGCCTGCCAGGCGTCGCTCACGCTCGGCCGGTGGGAGCGGGGTGCGAAGCCCGTCGAAGGCCTCGACGCAGGCGGCGGCGAATCTGGAGACGCGGTCGTCCGCCTCGGCCGGGACGAGCGCGATGAAGCTGCCGATGGTGGCGACCGCGAGGCGACCGATCGCAACCGGTGCATGCGCCGCCGCGATCGCGCCAAGCGCATCCATCAGCGCCGCTTCCGATGCTGTGCCGAGACGGAATGGCGCCACCAAGGTCGCATGAAAGCCATAGCGCCGGGGCTGGAGCGTCATCAGGGCGATGACGCCCGGCTCGACGGCGCCGATTTTCGCATGGGCGACGTCGATCCCCTCGTGGCAATCGTATCCGAGAATCCCGGCGCCGAATGTCGCCAGCGGCGAGGAGGGCGGCGGCGTGTAATAGATGGCGTAGCGTGGCGGCGATCTCACGACGACACCCCGTCGGGCGTGCGGCTCACACCAGGACCTTGCGCAGCCGGGCGCTGAGCAGATCGATGATCATCACGGCGACGATGACGATCAGCATCTGCGCCGCGGTTTCGGCGTAGTGGAAGGCGCGGATGCTCTCGTAGAGCGTCTGGCCGATGCCGCCGGCGCCGACGATGCCGAGCGTGGTGGCCGAGCGAACGTTGGTCTCCAGGCGGTAGAGCACGAATGAGCTCCACAGCGGCAGCACCTGTGGGATGACGCCGAACACGATCTCGGGAAGCCGGCGCGCTCCGGTGGCGCGGAGTCCCTCGACCGGCCGCGGGTCAATGGCTTCCACCGCCTCGGAATAAAGCTTTGAGAACACGCCGGTATTGTGCACGAACAGGGCCATGACGCCGGCGAAGGGACCGAGCCCGACCGCCACGACGAACAGCAAGGCAAACACGATCTCGTTGATGGCGCGGCAGGCGTCCATCAGCCGGCGGACCGGCTGCACGACCCATTGCGGCATGATGTTGGACGAGGCGAGGATGGCAAACGGCGCTCCCGCCACCGCGGCGAGCACCGTGCCCCACAGCGCGATCTGCACCGTCACGATCATGTCGGCGAGATAGCTCTCCCAGTCGTGGAAATCCGGGCGGAGAAAGGCGCGGCCGAATTCCGCCATGTTCTGCCAGTCGGTCAACAAGGCCGCCGCCCGGAACATCTCGGCCGGGCCCCAGCTCCAGATCAGCAGCGCGATCAGCACGAGCCACAACGTCCACCCGCGCGCCCGCCGTGCCAGCGAATGCGACGGCACCGCGATGTCGTCGGCCGGGACATGCGCCGGCTCGGACGGATGCATGGGCGCCGGCGGGTTGCGGGGCAGCAAGGTGACTTCGCTCATGGGGCGGGCCGCCATCGATCGCCAGGGTTTCCCGGCCTGCGGATTCGGTTCGCCGGGCGAGGCGCCGGGCGAACCGCTGCGTCGGGTTGCTTCAGTGGGTGCCGGCAACGCCCGCCGCGAACTCGGCAATCATTTTTTGCATGGTTTCCTTGTCGCCGGACTTGTCCGCCGCCACGAAGGCCGCGACGCGTTTCTGGAACGGATCGCTGTCCGCCTGTTTCTCCATCTGCTCGACTTTGGCGATCTTGCCCTTGATCTCGGCGACCTTCGCGGCCTTCTCGTCTGCCGTGAGCTTGTCGTCGGCTTCGACCTTCATGAGATCCCGGTTGGCCTCGAGCTTGCGGATCGGGATGAGCTGGCGGTCGGAGGACGGGTTGAACGGCGCCCAGATCAGGTTGGCCAGGATCGTCCGCTCCGCCGCGATCTGCTCCGGCGAGCCGAACCGGCCGTAGCTCAGCAGGAACGAGTAGAGCTTTGTCTTGACGCCGGGATCGAGATCCTTGCGCCACACCAGCGGATCAAGCGGGATGATCGGCGAGGTCCAGACGATCCTGATCTGCTTTCGCGACTCCGGCGCGGTGTGCTCGAGGCGCTGCAGATCCTCGCTGTTGTTCGTCGCGGCATCGACCTGCTTGTTGGCCACCGCCATGGCGTTCGCCTGGTGGCTGGCATTGCGCACCGTCTTGAAGCAGGTCTTGGGGTCGATATCGCGCGCGGCGAAGATGTAGGACGTCGGCACCAGGAAGCCCGAGGTCGAATTGGGATCGCCGATGCCGAAATTGAGCGTCTTGTCGCACTTGAGAACGTCGTCGAGCTTGCCATAGGGGCTGTCGGCGCGCACGATGACGTGCGAATAGTACCCGGTGCTGCCGTCCTTGGCGACCACTTGCGCAAAAACTTCGCCGTTGGCGCGGTCGACCGCTTCCATGCCCGACTTGTTGCCGAACCACGCGACATGCACCTTGTTGAAGCGCATCGCTTCGATGACGCCGGCGTAGTCGGTGGCGTAGAATGCCTTCACCTTGAGGCCGGTCGCCTTGGACATGGCTTCGACGAAGGGCTCCCAGTTCTTCTTTTGATTCATCGAGGCTTCGGTCGAGATCACGCCGAAATTGATTTCGGCGGGGGACTCCGCCCGCGCCGCCGCCACGCCGCCGGCGAGCACGAGCGCCGCCAAGGCGGCCTTTGCGAAGTGTGACGACATCGATGGTCTCCTTGTTGAGCTGAATGATGGGAAAGGCCAATTCGCCCACACCACCATGGAGCCGCCGCTAGGCGCGCGCCTTCTGCCGCGGGTTGGCGGCCGGCCGCCGCGACAGGTCAAAAGCGATCGCTCCGGTCTGGCTGGCGGCGTCGGCGAACCCCTCCGCTCCGTCACGTTGGCCGGGCGTCCCGGCAGCCTGCGGCATCGGCAACGAGCGCGGATCGAACGCCGCGAACAGGTCGTCGCTTTCGGCGCCGTAGATCTCGCACAGGAATTCGGGGGTCAGGGCATCCGACGGGCCGTCATAGACGACCTCTCCCGCCCGCAGCGCGATGGTGCGCGGGCAATAGCGCAGCGCATATTCGACCTGGTGGAGCGAGACCAGAACCGTGATGCCGTCGCGCCGATTGAGGTCCGCCAGAATGTCCATCACCCGGCGGGCCGAGCCGGGATCGAGCGAGGCGATCGGTTCGTCGGCGACGATGAAATCCGCGCCTTGCACCAGGGTGCGGGCAATGGCGGCGCGCTGCTGCTGGCCGCCGGACAGGTCGCAGCCGCGTTTGAGCGCGTGCTCCGCGATGCCGACCCGCGCCAGCGCCCGCATGGCGCAGCGCTTCTGCTCCATGGAGAATCGGCCGAGCGTCGCGTGCAGCAGCGGCATGCGGCCGAGTTGACCGAGACAGACATTGGTCAGGACCGAGAGCCGCGGCACCAGGTTGAACTGCTGGAATACGACGCCGACACGCCTCCGCAAGGCATTGGCCGAACGCGTGATCCGCCCGCGCTGTTGCATCGCCTGGGAGAACAGCAGGATTTCGCCGCCCGCATCCGCACCGTTGCGGCCGCGGTCGATGGGCGTGAGACCGGCGATGGCGCGGATCAGCGTGGACTTGCCCGAGCCCGAGGCGCCGATCAGGCCGACCATTTCGCCGCGGCGGATGTCGAGGTCGACGCCGTTGAGGACGCGCATTCCGCCGAAGGATTTTGCGACATGGCGCGATTGAACGACGGGCTCTGCCGACACGGGGCGCAACTCCATCAGACGCGATCGAGAGCGCACTAACAGCCGCGCGTGACAGTGCGATGAAGCGCCCGGCGCCTGTCGGGGTTTCGCTAGACAATGCGGCTGGTTGGGGCCGGCTTGTGGATATCGGCCGGGCCGTCATCCCGGCTGTTGCATATCCGTCATAAAGCCGGATGCGGCGCTCAATGGGTGAGCCGGTCGGGTTCCACCAGATGGACGATGCGCCCTGCGACCAGAACCGCCACGATCCTCGGCCGGTGGTCCCCCGCGGCGTCGACCAGGATGAGATCGGCTCGCCATCCCGGTTCGATGCGGCCGCGGTCCTTCAGGCCGACTGCGTGCGCCGGGGACCCGGAGACAAGGCTCCATGCCGACTCCAGCGGCAAGGTGGCGGTTTGCGCCAGGCGGAACGCGGCGACGAGCGGCGCCGGATAGTAATAATCGGACGCCAGAACCGAGCAGAGACCCTGGGCCACCATGTCGCTCGCGTTGATCCACCCTATGTGGCTCTTTCCGCGCATGACATTGGGGGCACCGAGCACGACCTGGTCGCCCGATTGGGCGGCTTCGCGGGCGGTTTCGATCGTCATTGGAAATTCGCTGACCCGGCAGCCGAGCAGACGAAACCAGCGCCGCTGGTCGGGGCTGGCATCGTCGTGCGACAGCAGCGCCACGCCATGGGCATTGGCTTGGCTGGCGATGCGTGCGATCGACTCGGGAACCTCCTCGCCGCGGCCGCGCAAGCGCTCGACCAGGGCGAGAAAATCCTCCCGGGGCAGGCCGGAACGCGCCACCATCTGGGCGATCTTGTCGGGCCGCTTGGTATCGGTATCGGCGCACGGCAGATGATCGTTGAAGGCGACCGCGCCGACGCGGCGGGCCGCCACCCAGTCGCAGACCTCCGGCTCGGCCACGAGGTTGTAGGTCTCGTGGCGCAGATGAAATCGCGTGTCGGCGGCAAGCCGCGGCCGCAGCGCTTCGATCGCTGCCAGGATGGCGCGGGCGTTGTCGGCGCCGCGCAGGCCCGGCTCCCACGACCAGGTCACGCCGTGAAACACCGTGGTGATGCCGTTGGCGATCGCCTGCCGGTCGCTGTCGATCAGCGCGATGTCGAGGGCAATGTCGACGCCCGGCCGCGGCATGATCTGCCGCTCGAAGGCATCCCCGTGGATGTCGACGATTCCCGGCAGCAGCAGGAGGCCGGTCCCATCGAGCGTGCGGGCAGCCGGAGAATCCCGACCGATGTCGGCCACGCAGCCGTCGCCCGCATTGACGTGGACGGGCGCGTCTTCAAGGCCGCTGCCGAGCAGGACACGGGCGCCGGCGATGCGCAGGTCCATGGCGCGCCTCATGCGACCGCGGTTTCCTGCCGCGAGCCGTCCTGGCGCAGATTTTCGTAACGGTCGACGAATGCCTCCGCCGATAATGCGCGAAAGTCGGGCAGGGCGGCGTGCAGCCGCTCATGCGGCCAGTCCCACCACGCCAGCGCCTGCATGCGTGCGGCGAGGGCGTCAGGAAATCGCGCGCGCATGATGCGCGCCGGATTGCCCGCCACGATGGCGTAGGCCGGAACGTCCTTGGTGACGACGGCACCGGCGGCGATCACCGCGCCGTCACCGATGCGGCGCCCCGACAACACGATCGCGCCATGGCCGATCCATACGTCATGGCCGATCGTGACGTGATGGGCGCGGCGCCAGGCGAAAAAATCCTGCTCGTCCTGCTCGCCGGGAAAATAGGCGCTCGCCCGGTAGGTGAAATGCGACTGGCTCGCTCGATGCATGGGATGGTTGCCGGGGTTGATCCGGGTCATCGCCGCGATGGAGCAGAACTTGCCGATGGTCGCGTAGGCGATGTCGCTGTCGTTGACGACGTAGGAATAGTCGGCGAGCTGCACTTCGAGCAGCTGGGTTCGGGCCCCGACCTCGGTGTAGCGCCCGAGCTCGCAGTCCTGGATGTCGGCCGTCGGGTGGATCAGCGGCCTGTGCGACAGAACCTTGGTTGCCATGGCGGCGCGGGCGGTGGAGACAGAGCGGCCCATAGCTGCGTCCTGTCGGTGACAGGCGCATGACAGGAGCGCCGTCCTGTTCCGCTTTCGCCAGACAAGTGTCAGGTCTCGATGACGAGCTCCAGCCGGTCGGCGGCGAAACGGGCATGGGTTGCCAGGACCGGAAGCCCGGCCGCGTCGACGTCGACGCTGTCCACGACCAGCAGCGGGCGGCCACGCGTCAGCCGCAGGATCGCCGCATCGCCGGCTTCAGCGATTGCGGCCGTCACGCGCGTGCTCTTGCGCGCGTAATTGCCGACGGCGAAATGCGCGAGCATGCGCGTGATCGAATTGGTGGAGGCATAGACCCGCGCCGCACCGGGAAACCGCCGCGCTTCGAGCCAGGTGGTGGCGGCGCAGACTGGAACGCGGTCGGCGTGACGCAGCAGTTCGAGGCGCAGCAGCGGCGTTCCGGGCCTGAGCTTCAGCCGCTTGGCCACGTCGGGCTCGGCCTCCTCGGTGGCATGGGCGATCAGGCGCCCGGTGACCGCGTGGCCGGCGCCGCCCACGATCTCGGAGAAGCGCGTGCGCGGCCGGATCGGGTAGGGGATGCGGCGCTGCTCGATATAGGTGCCGCTTCCGCGCTCCGCCCGCACCAGCCCGCGTTGGGCCAGGGCCGCGATGGCGCGGCGCACGGTGTGCCGGTTGACGCCGAATCGCGCCGCGATGTCGACCTCGCCGGGCAGCCGGCTGCCCGGCTTGAAGGTTCCGCGTGCGATCGATTGCTCCAGCTCGTCGGCGATCCGCCGCCACAGCGATACGCCGGAGGCAAGATCGCCGTGCCCGGCGGCATCGGCGCGTTGCAATGCAGAGCGCGTCATTGCGGCGTCACGAAAGCTTCATCGTCGCACAATAGGAGTTGTCTAGTAACATAGACAACTCGCCATGGCAAACGCTGCGCCCCCCCTTTCTCCGCACCAGGCCGAAATGCAGCGCCGTCGGCGTGATGCCGCCGCGCTGCTCGCCGCCAGCAGCGCGGCCGAGATCGCGCGGCATCTGGCCACGATCGGTCCGCTGCCGCCGCATGCCGACGTGCGCGCGCCTGAAAGCGGCCTGATGATGATGCGCGGCCGCATCGGCGGCGACGGCGCGCCGTTCAATTTCGGCGAGGCGACCGTGTCGCGCGCCGTCGTGCGGCTCGAGAGCGGCGAGACCGGGTACTGCTACGTGCTGGGCCGCCAGCACGACAAGGCGCGGCTGATCGCGTTGTGCGACGCGCTGATACAGACCGATCGCCACCGCGGCGCCCTTGAGCAACATGTGTTCGCGCCGATCCGCGCGCGGCTCGACGAAGCACGCCAGGCGGACGCGGAGCGGGTCGCGGCCACCAAGGTCGAGTTTTTCACGCTCGTGCGCGGGGAGGGGTGAGCCGTGGTCATGGCGGGTTTTCCCCATCCGGTCCTGTCGGCGCAATCGACGTTCCGCGCGATCCTGGATGCCATGGCGCGGCCAGGCCGCGTGCTCCCGGTGCAGGCCGACGTGTCGCCGCCGCCGCCGCTGTCCCCGGCCGGGGCCGCGGTCGCGCTGACGTTGTGCGACCACGACACGCCGGTCTGGCTCGCCGCCGACCTGCGCGCGAGCGCAGCCGTCGGCGAGTGGCTGCGGTTTCATTGCGGCTGCGACCTGGTCGACGATCCGGCCGCCGCCGCCTTTGCGCTGGCCAGCGCCGCCGACCTTCCCGGGTTCGACGAATTCAACATCGGCACGCCCGACTATCCGGACCGTTCGACCACGATCGTGCTGCAGGTGCAGTCGCTGTCCTCGGGAACGACTTTGGCCCTGACCGGGCCGGGAATTCGCGACCGCAGCGCGCTCCAGGCCGAGCCGCTGCCGCCCGACATGGCCGAGCGGCTGGCCGTCAACCGGCGCCTGTTCCCGTGCGGCATCGACCTTTTGCTGGTGGCGCCGACTGCCGTGGCGGCGTTGCCGCGCTCGGTGCGGGTCACGGAGGAAGGCTGATGTATGTCGCGGCGAAAGGCGGCGAGCGTGCGATTGAGAACGCGCATCGGCTGCTCGCCCATGAGCGGCGCGGCGACCGGTCGGTGCCGGAGCTCTCGCTCGAACAGATCGAAGGGCAGCTCACGCTCGCGGTCGACCGCGTGATGAACGAAGGCTCGGTCTACGACCGCGATCTGGCGGCGCTCGCCATCAAGCAGGCGCGCGGTGATCTGATCGAGGCGATTTTCCTGCTGCGGGCGTTCCGCGCGACGCTGCCGCGCTTCGGCGCGAGCGTGCCGATCGACACCGCCGCCATGACGGTGCGGCGGCGCATCTCGGCCACCTTCAAGGATCTGCCCGGCGGTCAGATCCTCGGCCCAACGTTCGACTACACGCACCGCTTGCTGGAGCCGCAATCCGGCGACGGTCCCGAGCAGACGCCAGCACGTGCGGCCGCCGCCTCCGCGCGCATGCCCTCCGCCATCGGTTTTCTGGCGCATGACGACCTGATCGAGCCGTCGCCGCGGCCAGCGCCGGGCGACGCGGTCGGCGACCTCACCCATGATCCCTTGAGCTTTCCGGCCGGCCGCGATGTCCGGCTGCAGAACCTGGCGCGCGGCGACGAGGGCTATCTGCTGGCGCTCGGCTATTCCACGCAGCGCGGCTACGGCCGCAACCACCCGTTCGCCGGTGAAATCCGCCTCGGCGAAGTCGAGGTGGAATTCGTGCCGCCGGAGCTCGGCTTCGCCCTGCCGCTCGGACGCATGACCGTGACCGAATGCCAGATGGTCAATCAGTTTGCCGGCTCGGCGGCGGAACCGCCACGCTTCACGCGCGGCTACGGTCTCGGCTTCGGTCACTGTGAGCGCAAGACGATGAGCATGGCGCTGGTCGACCGCGCGTTGCGCGCGCGCGAGCTCGGCGAAGACGTCAAGGCGCCGGCGCAGGACGAGGAGTTTGTGCTGTCGCATTCCGACAGCGTGCAGGCGACCGGCTTCGTCGAGCATCTGAAGCTGCCGCACTACGTCGATTTTCAGGCCGAGCTCGGCCTGGTCCGCCGCTTGCGGGCGGAATTCGATGCGGCCGCGCCGCCGGCCGCGGCGGTTGGCGAGGCGGCGGAATGAACGCACCGGCCTACAACTTTGCCTATCTCGACGAGCAGACCAAGCGGATGATCCGCCGCGCCATCCTCAAGGCGGTGGCGATTCCCGGCTATCAGGTGCCCTTCGCCAGCCGCGAGATGCCGATGCCCTATGGCTGGGGCACCGGCGGCGTCCAGGTCACGGCCGCCGTGCTGGGACCCGACGACGTGCTCAAGGTGATCGACCAGGGCGCCGACGATACGACCAACGCGGTTTCAATCCGAAAGTTTTTCATCCGCACCGCCGGCGTACGCACCACCACCAGCACGCGCGACGCGACCGTTATCCAGACCCGTCACCGCATCCCCGAAACGGCGCTGGCGGAGCATCAGATCCTGGTGTTCCAGGTGCCGATTCCCGAGCCCCTGCGCTTCCTCGAGCCGCGCGAGACCGAGACGCGCCGCATGCATGCGCTGGCCGACTACGGCCTCATGCACGTGAAGCTCTACGAGGACATCGCCCGCCACGGCCACATCGCCACGACCTACGCCTATCCGGTCAAGGTGGAGGGCCGCTACGTCATGGACCCGTCGCCCACGCCGAAGTTCGACAATCCCAAGATGAACGACTGCCCGGCCCTGCAGCTGTTCGGTGCCGGCCGCGAAAAGCGCATCTACGCCATCCCGCCGCACACGCAAGTGACCTCGCTCGACTTCGAGGATCATCCGTTCGAGCGCTATCGGCTTGACGGCACCTGCGCGCTGTGCGGTTCGGCCGAAAGCTTTCTCGACGAGATCGTCACCGACGACCGCGGCCATCGCATGTATGTCTGCTCCGACACCGACTATTGCGAGGACCGTCGCGCCGCCCAGTCGCCACCGGTCAACACGACCGCCGAAACGGGGGCGGGCGATGATTGACCCGGGCGCCATCGTGGTGCGGCCGGCAACCGACGCCGACCTTGCAGCGGTGCTCGATCTCTATGCTCAACCGGACTTCGACGACGGTCGCGTCCTGTCCACGGCCGACGCCGGCCGCCTGCTGGCGCGCTTTGCCGACTACCCGGACTACGTCCTCTACGTGGCCGAGGTCGACGGAAAAATCGTCGGCAGCTTCGCGCTGCTGGTGATGGAGAACCTCGGACATCTCGGGCGCCCTTCGGCAATCGTCGAGGACGTGGTCGTGGCGTCGGACGTGCAGGGGCGCGGCGTCGGGCGGGCCATGATGGCGTTTGCGCGCCAGAAGGGCGTGGAGAAGCGCTGCTACAAGCTGGTGCTGTCATCCAATGCGCGGCGCGAGCGCGCCCACGCGTTCTACGAATCGCTTGGCTTCCAGCGGCATGGTTACAGCTTTCGGCTCGATCTTGCGCCGGTATCGCCATGATCGACGACGACGAGCCGCTGCTGATCGCCGAGGGCCTGTCCAAGCTGTACGGCCGCCAGCTCGGCTGCCGCGACGTATCGTTCCACCTGCATGAAGGCGAAGTGATTGCGGTCGTGGGCGAATCGGGTTCCGGCAAATCGACCCTGTTGCAGCTTCTGTGCGCGCAGATCGAAGCGAGCGCCGGCCGCGTCCTCTATCGCATGCGCGACGGCGCGACCCGCGATCTCGCGGCGCTCGGCGAGGCGGAGCGACGGTTCCTGGCACGCACCGATTGGGGCTTCGTGCATCAGGACGCCACCCTCGGGCTGCGCATGGCGGTGTCGGCCGGCGCCAATGTCGGCGAACGCCTGATGGCGGTCGGCTGGCGGCACTACGGACGCATCCGCGGCACCGCCATGAACTGGCTCGACCGGGTCGAAATCGATGCCGCGCGCATCGACGACAGCCCCAGGACCTATTCCGGCGGCATGCGCCAGCGCCTGCAGATCGCCCGCAACCTCGTGACCCAGCCGCGCCTCATCCTCATGGACGAGCCGACCGGCGGTCTTGACGTCTCGGTGCAGGCGCGCCTGCTCGACCTGCTGCGCGGCCTGGTGGCCGACCTGAAGCTTGCGGCCGTGATCGTGACGCATGATCTCGCTGTCGCACGGCTGTTATCGCACCGCATCATAGTGATGAAAGACGGCCAGGTGATCGAAAGCGGGCTGACCGACCAGGTGCTCGACGACCCGCACGAGCCCTACACCCAGCTTCTCGTCGCTTCGATCCTGCCGCCGTAGGTCCCGCCATGACGATCGCGCTCGAACTCACCGGTGTGGCCAAGAGTTTCACCATGCATCTGCAGGGCGGGATCCGGCTGTCGGTCGTCTCGGGCGTGGAATTCTCGGTGCGTCCCGGCGAATGCACGGTGCTGGCCGGTCCTTCCGGCACCGGAAAATCATCCATTCTCAAGATGATCTTCGGCAGCTATCGCTGCGATCGCGGAAAAATCCTGGTGCGTCAGGGCGCGCACCGCGTCGATGTCGCCAGTGCTTCGCCGCGCAAGATCATTGCCCTGCGCCGCAGCACCGTCGGCTATGTCAGCCAGTTCCTGCGCGCCGTTCCGCGCGTGGCCACCCTCGATGTCGTCGCCGAGCCGCTCGTCGCCGCCGGCGCCACGCGCGACGCCGCCCGCAAGAAAGCGACCCAGCTGCTGCGCCGCCTCAACATTGCGGGTGCGCTGTGGGGTCTGCCGCCGTGCACGTTTTCCGGCGGCGAGCAGCAACGCGTCAACATCGCCCGCGGCTTCCTGCCGGATTACCCGATCCTGTTGCTCGACGAGCCGACGGCGTCGCTCGACGCTGCCAATTCCGACGTGGTGGTGGACCTGATCGCCGAGCGCAAGCGGCTTGGGACCGCCATCGTCGCCATCGTCCACGACCGCAATGTCCGCGACCGGATTGCCGACAATGTCGTCGATATTACGTGCTTCACCGCCGCCGCATGAGGCCTCCATGACGGCACCGCATCCAGATTGCATCCTGTTCAATGCCCGGCTGGTGCTCGCCGACCGGGTGATCGAGCGCGGCTGGCTGGCCATCCACGACGGTGTCATTGCCGAAATCGGAGAAGGCGCCGCGCCCGGACGCGGCGAGGATTTTCGCGGCGATCTGCTGATGCCCGGCCTGGTCGAACTGCACACCGACCATCTCGAGGCGCACTATTCGCCGCGTCCCAAGGTGTACTGGGATCCGGTTGCGGCGGTGGTGTCGTTCGACGGCCAGCTCGCCACCAGCGGCATCACCACGGTGCTGGATTCGCTTCGCGTGTGGACCGAGGAGGGCGCGGAGGAGGTCGACGGCCAGGCCGAAACGCTGGCGCAGGCCATCGCCACGGCGCGGTCGGCGGAATTGCTGCGCGTCGACCACTTCCTGCATCTGCGCTGCGAAGTGCCGATGCCGAGCGTGGTGGCCGAAGCCGCGCAACTCATCGATCGCAGCGACGTGCGGCTGGCATCGCTGATGGATCACACGCCGGGTCAGCGCCAGTTCCGCGACGAGCGCAAGCTGCGCGACTATTACCGGGGCAAGCGGGGCGATCTGACGGATGCCGAGCTCGACCGGCTGTTCCGCAAACGGCTCGAGTATCAGGCGGCCCACGCGGCCGACAACTATCGCCGGCTCGTCGAACTGGCGCGGACGCACGAAACACCGCTGGCCAGCCACGACGACACGACGCTGGAGCACGTTGCCGACGCCATTCGCGACCGCGTCGCCATCGCCGAGTTTCCCACCACCATCGAGGCCGCGGAAGCCCTGCACGCGGCCGGCATCCGCGTCCTGATGGGGGCGCCCAACCTGGTGCGCGGCGGCTCGCATGCCGGCAATGTGGCGACCGCCGATCTGGCGCAGGCCGGCGTGCTCGACGTGCTGTCGTCCGACTACATGCCGGCGAGCCTGTTGATGGCGGCGCTGCGGCTGCCCACGGTGGCTCCGGGCATCGACCTTGCGGCTGCGGTGCGCACCGTCAGTAAGACGCCGGCCGAGGCGGTGGGGCTTGCCGATCGCGGCGCGATCGCGGTCGGCAAGCGCGCCGATCTGATCCGGGTCCATGTCGCCGGCGCGGTGCCGATGGTGCGCACCACCTGGCTGCGCGGGAGCCGCGTGGCATGAGCTGGTTCGCCGGCACGCGGCACTTTTTCGCGGCGGCGCCCGACCAGATCGGGCCGGGCCGCCTGATCCTGGTGGTCGGCCCGAGCGGCGCCGGCAAGGATACGCTGATCTCCGGCGCGCGCGCGGAGTGCGCGCATGATTCGACCGTCGTCTTCCCCCGTCGTGTCATCACGCGCGCCGCGACAGCGTCCGAGGATCACGACACCGTCTCGGACCAGATGTTCCGGCGTGCGGTCGCAGCCGGCGCCTTCGCGCTCTGGTGGGAGGCGCACGGGCTCTGCTACGGCATCCCGGGCTCGATCGACGCCGATGTCCGGCTGGGCAAGACCGTCGTGTGCAATGTGTCGCGGACCATGGTCGAACCGGCGCGGAGGTCTTACGCCTCCGTCGCCGTCGTACACGTGACGGCTCCGCGCCACGTGCTGGAAGCGCGGCTGGCCGCGCGGGATCGGCGCAGCGACGGCAATCTCGCCGAGCGCGTGACGCGCATCGCGACAGCCGACCAGGACGTCCAGCCCGACGTCGTGATTCACAACGTCGGCGAGCCCGGCGCGGGGATTCGGCGGCTCGTGAACGTCATTCGCCATGACATTGTGTTCGCCGTCTATTGATTCACCGCCATGCCTGGCCAACGAGGGCAGGCACCGACGACGCCATTGAAGGCGCGCGGTCAGCGCCGTGACGCAACGGCAGGTCCGACGGTGTTAACCACGCGGTCCCGCGTGGGAACTCTTACGCATGCCCGCACGGCAGTTCAGCATCTAGTTGTCCCGGCGAGGGGCGAGCATGGACGAGTTCAAAAACCATCTGGCAAAGGCCGAGGAGTATGGACAACGCGCGCCAGCTGCGACGACGCCGACCGATAAATCGGCGGCCATCACGATCGCGCAGGAGTTTCTCGCGCCAGCAAAGCACGCGCTCGATCAGTTCGCTGCGCCGACAACGGCGCCAGGCGATCAGACTGCGTCCGGCGATCGTGCGCCGCGCCGCCCGATCAGTGCTTGTATCCCAGTTCCACGATGGCGTCGGTGGGCTCCGGTTCGTGCGGCACCAGGCTGGTCAGGTCCGGGTCGCTCCAGTTGGCCAGATTGATCACCCGTCCGGCGTGAACGTTTGTTTGCGGCAACTCGGTGGGCTCGACGATATTGAGCCCGTTGCGGTCGAGGAAGAACGTGTGGTCGCCGAACAGGCTGTTGAGCTGCGGGACGACCGGATGGTCGTCGGGAATCGCCTGCGCCTCGAACTGGCTCAGCGTTCGTTCGACTTCTGCGTCAGTCAGTCTCATCGTACGCTCCGATCGGTTTCTGTCCCCCGCGTGTGCGGCACCCGCAGGCCGCCACTCTTTGGGCGGTTGATTCGTGTCGTCCCTGCCGGCTCAGTTAAGGAATTTGCTTGGCGGGTCAAGCTGTTGCCGGCGGATACGGTCGTCCGGGGAGCGACCATGGGCCGCAGGGCCGGTGCCGGCCGATGTCGCCAGCCCGGCCCTCATGAGGAGAATGGCCGCGAGGGCCGCCGGGTTCCCGATTCACAGATCCGTGTTCGGCGATAACGAAGCGGCGCGCCAACACCTGCGTCAGGACGCGCGCTGGTCCAAGAGTTCGCGCACCGCCCGCGCCAGGTCGGTCTTGCGATAGGGCTTGCTGAGCAGGCGGTCGGCCGGCTGCAGCTCGGTGCTGCCGTCGGCGAAGGTCTTGCCGGGAAATCCCGACGTGAACAGGATCTTGAGGCCGGGAAATTTGGTCCGCGCCCGGTCCGCCACATCTTTGCCACTCAATCCTCCCGGCATGATCATATCGGTGAAGAGCAGGTCGACGCGCAAGGTTTCGAGCCGCTCCAGTGCCGCATGGCCGCTGTCGGCCTCGTGCACATTGTAGCCGAGACTGGCGAGCTGCGTGCACACAGCCAGGCGAACGTCGCGGTTGTCGTCGACGACGAGAATGGTTTCGCCGGGCTGCGCCCGTGCCGCCGCCGGCTGCGATTCCACCCGGGCTTTCGCCGGCGCCTGGCTCGGCCCGTGGCAGGGCAGATACAGCTTGAACGTGGTGCCGAGGCCCACCTCGCTGTAAGCGCTGATGTGCCCCTTCGACTGCTTCATGAAGCCGTACACCATGCTCAGGCCGAGGCCGGTGCCCTCGCCGGGCCCCTTGGTGGTGAAGAACGGCTCGAAGATGCGGGCGACGACCTCGGGCGGCATGCCGGTGCCGGTATCGGTGATCGAGATCCCGACGTAGTCGCCGGGCGTGAACTCGGCGTGGCGCGCGGCGAAATCGGCGTCGACGTGCACGTTCGACGTGGTGATGCTCAACCGGCCGCCGTCGGGCATGGCGTCGCGCGCATTGATCGCGATGTTGACCAGCGTCGACTCGAGCTGGGCATGGTCGACGAAGACCGGCCACAGGTCCTTGCCCATGCGCACGTCATAGGTGATCGTCTCGCCCAGGGTCCGCGTCAGCAGGCGCATGGTGTCGTCGATCAGCGCGTTCACATCGACGCGCTTGGGCTGCAGCGGCTGGCGGCGCGAGAATGCCAGCATCTGCTTGGTGAGCTCGGCCCCGCGCAGGCTCGCCTCGAGAATGGTTTCGATCTTCTCCTTGGCGGCGGCATTGCCGGCAACATCCAGCGACAGCAGGTCGAGATTGCCGATGATGATAAGCAGGAGATTGTTGAAGTCGTGCGCCAGGCCGCCGGTCAGGTTGCCGACCGCCTCCATCTTCTGCGCCTGCTGCAGCTGCTGCTCGATCAGCTTGCGGCGGCTCACGTCCTCCACGACGCCCAGCAGATACTGCGCCTCGCCGTTCTGCCGGATCGCGATCCGGCGCGACGTCACGGTCTTGGTTCCGTTGCCGGGCGTGTGCAGCGAATGCTCGTCGAGGATGATCTGGTTGCCCGCCCGCAGCAGCTGCTCGTCGCGCTGGCGGATGATGTCGGCTTCCGCCGCCGGATAGATCTCGGCTGCTGTCCTGCCGATGACGTCGCTGCGGTGCAGTCCCCACAGTTCCTCGGCGGCGCGATTGATCAGCACGTAGCGGCCGTCGCGGGCATCCTTCACCCAGATCGTCGCCGGCACGTTCTCGATGACGAGATCGAGGAATTCGCGGCTGGGCACGAAAGGGCTGGCAGCCGCCGGCGCGAGGTCGCACGGCTCGCCCTGCCCGGCGCTCGAGCCGCTCGGCTCATCCAGGCGGTCCATTGGCTCGCACATCGCGACGGTCGGTTTTGACAAAGGTTAACCCGGGTAAACGATTTGGCCCCGGATCATTGTTAGCCGGCACTCCTTGCGGCCGTCTTAAGCAGGAGGGGAATCCGACTAGCTAGTTCTGCGGAGAAGCGCTCGGATTCCAAGGGAAATACCGGACAATTCGGGCCTTTCCCGGCGCCGGAGGGGAAAGCCTTAACGATGAACGAATGCCGTGCGCCCCGCGACTAACCTTAGGTCAGGGCCGGCCTCGCCGCGCCGGGCCGAGGTTCGACGCCGCCCGGGTCGTCGGATAGGATCGCGGCGGGCAACGGGGACTCCTGCCATGCCGAATTATGCCAGTCTGGGCGCGGGCGATCCCGCCCCCTGGTTCCATCAACGCTCGTTCGGCAATCCGCGCTACGCCATCGATACGGCCGCCGGCCGCTATCTCGTGCTGTGCTTCTTCGCCTCCGCCGGCGATGCGCACGGCCGCGCGGCGCTCGACGCCGTGCTCTCGCGGCGCGACCTGTTCGACGACGCCAATGCGTCGTTCTTCGGCGTCAGCGTCGACCCGAAGGACGAGAGCGAAAAGCGGATCGCCGACGTCTATCCGGGCTACCGGTTCCTGTTCGACTTCGACGGCACGGCAAGCCGGCTCTATGGCACCGTGCCGGTCGACGCCAAGACCGGCGGCGCGGCGGTGCGCCGCCTGTGGGTGGTGCTCGACCCGACCATGCGTGTGCTCCGCGTCATCCCGTTCGCGCCCGACCGCAGCGATATCGCCGAGGCGCTCGGCTATCTCGAACGCCTGCCGCCGGCGGCGCGGTTCGCCGGCACCGAGCTGCAGGCGCCCATCCTGCTGCTGCCCAACGTGTTCGAGCCGGAATTCTGCCGCAAGCTGATCGACCTCTACGCGGCGAACGGGGGCGAGGAGTCCGGCTTCATGCGCGAGGTCGACGGCAAGACCGTGGCGGTCCACGATCACCACCACAAGCGGCGCAAGGACTACCTGATCGAGGATCCCGCCGTCATCAAGGAGACGCAGACGCGCTTCCACCGGCGCGTCGTGCCGCAGATCCTCAAGGCGCATCAGTTCCGCGTCACGCGCATGGAGCGCTACATCGTCTCCTGCTACGCGGCTGAGGATGAGGCACATTTCCGCGCGCATCGCGACAACACGACGAAGGGGACGGCGCATCGCCGCTTCGCCGTCTCGGTCAATCTCAACGAGGATTTCGACGGCGGCGAGGTGAGTTTTCCGGAATACGGGCCGCGCGGCTTCAAGCCGCCGGCGGGCGGCGCCGTCGTGTTCTCGTGCTCGCTGCTGCACGCGGTGTCCAAGGTGACGCGCGGGCGGCGCTATGCCTTCCTGCCGTTCCTCTACGACGACGCGGCCGCCAAGCTGCGCGAGGCCAACAACACCTTCCTCGGCGAAGGCGTCGGTGCCTACAAGGCCGAAGTGCTGTGACGCCGCCGGCATTTGACGCAACATCAATTCGATGCGAACAATTTTTTCCAAGTCTTTGTGAGATTTGAGTTCCATCGAGCCTTCGCGCGGCGCCTCATGGACCTGTCTCGAGCATGCTGCGGCGGGCTCGTCCTCGCCTGCTGGTCCGCCTGGGCTCCCGCCCAGGCGTTCGAGCTCGGCTTCCCGGTCGCCTGCGAGATCGGGCGCACCTGCGTGATCCAGCAGTACGTCGATCACGATGCCGGTCCCGGCGTGCGCGACTACATGTGCGGCACCCTGACGTATGACGGGCACAACGGCACCGACATCAGGGTGCCGACGACGGCG
>DATFWC010000002.1:0-4429 GCA_035259885.1 Xanthobacteraceae bacterium | reverse complement strand
ATCCGCCGGCACCGAGAAACCCTCGCGTCACTCGGCGGCGACGCGGGCCGGGCCTGCGTGCGCCGAGGCGAGGTAGTCCATGGCCGCCTGCACGCCGCCCTTGCGGTGCGGCACGCCGGCGAGCGCCAGCCCCATCTCGGTGCCGCCGAGCGCCCCGATCAGGGTCAGGTCGTTGATGTCGCCGAGGTGGCCGATGCGGAACATTTTTCCCGCGTAGCGGCCGAAGCTCATGCCGTAGGAGATGTCGAACGTGTCCAGTGCCAGCTGGCGGAACGCGTCGGCATCGTAGCCTTCCGGCATCATCACGGCCGTGATGGTGGGCGAATAGTATTTCGGATCGCGGCACATGATCTCGAGGCCCCAGGCGCGCACGGCGCGGCGCGTGGCTTCCGCCAGCCGGTCGTGGCGGGCGAACACGTTGTCGAGTCCTTCCTCGTGCAGCATGTCGATCGCCACCGCCAGGCCCTGCAGCATCTGCGTCGCCGGCGTGTAGGGGAAGTAGTCCTGCTTGTTGCAGGCGAGCATGTCGTCCCACGACCAGAACGATTTCGGCAGTTGCGAGGTCTTGGCCGCGGCAAGCGCCTTGTCGCTGACCGCGTTGAACGACATGCCGGGCGGCAGCATGAGTCCCTTCTGCGCCCCGCCGACCGTGACGTCCACGCCCCAGTCGTCGTGGCGGTAGTCGGTGGACGCCAGCGACGAGATTGTGTCGACCATCAGCAGCGCCGGATGCCCGGCCGCGTCGATGGCCTTGCGGATCTCGTCGATCGGCGACAGGCAGCCGGTCGAGGTCTCGTTGTGCAGGACGCAGACCGCCTTGATCTCCCGGTTCTTGTCCTTGCGCAGGTGGGCTTCGATGACGTTCGGATCGGCGCCGATGCGCCAGTCGGTGGCGATGAACTCGGGCTTGAGCCCGATCTTCTCAGCCATCTTCTTCCACAGGGTGGCGAATTGTCCCGTCTCCACCATCAGCACGCGATCGCCGGGCGACAGCGTGTTGACCAGCGCCGCCTCCCACGCGCCGGTGCCGGTGGCCGTGTAGATGATGACCGGATTGGTGGTCTTGAAGATCGTCTTGATGCCGTCCAGGCAGCGGCGGGTGAGACGGAAGAATTCCGGGCCGCGATGGTCGATGATCGGCGTATCCATGGCCCGCAGGATGCGGTCAGGCAGCGGCGAGGGTCCGGGAATGTGCAGGAAGTGGCGCCCCGCGGTGCGTGAGGAATTCTTGGACATAGGCAAATCCTTGACTGAAGCGGCCAGATTGGTGGGTGGGTGGCGGCCGGCCGGCGGTTGGTCCCGGGAGCCGGTTGCGTCGGGCGCCATCAATGACGAATAAGGGATTCAGTCAAGGCAATTCGCTTCGCGTTTGGTGAATAAGGATTCACTTCGATGGCGGTGGCGCTGGCGCCCGGGCTGGAACGGCGGCTCAAGGCAGAAATCGCGGGCGACGTCCTGTTCGACCGCTTCTCGCGCGGGCGATATGCCACCGACGCGTCCCACTACCAGGTCATGCCGGTGGGCGTGGTCGTTCCGCGCGACGTTGCATCGGCCGAGCGCGCGCTGGCGCTGGCGCGCCAGGAGGGCGTGAGTGTGCTGCCGCGCGGCGGCGGCACGTCGCAGTGCGGGCAGGCGGTCAACGCTTCGCTGGTCCTCGACTGCTCCAAGCATCTCACCCGCATCGTCGAGGTGGACGTGCCCGGCCGGCGCTGCGTGGTCGAGCCGGGAATCGTGCTCGACGATCTCAACCGCGCGCTCAAGCCGCACGGCCTGTGGTTTCCAGTCGACATCTCGACCTCGTCGCGCGCCACCATCGGCGGCATGGCGGCCAACAATTCCTGCGGCGCCCGCTCGCTGCGCTACGGCACCATGCGCGACAACGTCATCTCGCTCGACGCCATGCTGGCCGACGGCAGCCGCGCCCATTTCGGCCCGGTATCTCCCGATCTCTCCGACCTTCCGTCGTTCTCGCCGCTGCGCCGCATCGCACGCGACCTCCTGCGCCTCGGTCGGCGCGAAGCCGAGGAGATCGAGACAAGCTTTCCCAAGGTGCAGCGCCGGGTGGGCGGCTACAATCTCGACGCGCTGCTGCCTGGGCGCAACGAGCTGAACCTGGCCCATATCCTGGTCGGGTCCGAGGGAACGCTCGCGTTCTCCACCGCGGTCGAGCTGAAGCTCTCGCCGCTGCTCGGCCGGCGCGCGGTGGGCGCCTGCCACTTCGGAAGCTTTTATGAGGCCATGGATGCGGCCCAGCATCTCGTCGGGCTGGGGCCCATTGCGGTCGAGCTGGTCGACCGCACCATGATCGCGCTGGCGCGCGACATCGCCATGTTCCGCCCGACGCTGGAGCAATTCGTGCGCGGCGATCCTGATGCGCTGCTGCTGGTCGAGTTCGCCGAAGACGAGGCCGAGAACCGGCGCCGCTTGCAGCGGCTGCACGACCTGATGGGCGACCTCGGCTTCGGCTGGGACAAGCCGGGTGCCAGGTGGGGCGGCGTGGTCGATGTGCTCGACCCGAAGCTGCAGGCGGCGATCACCGACGTGCGCACCTCCGGCCTCAACATCATGATGTCGATGAAGCAGGAGGGAAAGCCCGTCTCGTTCGTGGAGGACTGCGCGGTGCCGCTCGAGCACCTGGCGGAGTACACGCAGCGCCTCACCGGGATTTTCGCACGGCACGGCACGCGCGGCACCTGGTACGCGCATGCGTCGGTCGGCTGTCTGCACGTGCGGCCGATCTTGAATCTCCGGCTC
Organism: Xanthobacteraceae bacterium; assembly: GCA_035259885.1. Classification (GTDB taxonomy): domain Bacteria; phylum Pseudomonadota; class Alphaproteobacteria; order Rhizobiales; family Xanthobacteraceae; genus DATFWC01. The sequence goes on along the minus strand of DATFWC010000002.1, from coordinate 1,675 downwards.
GACAAGGACGTGCGGGCGATGCGCGCCATCGCCGAGGAAGCGTTCGCCGCCGTGAAGGAATACAAGGGCTCGCATTCCGGCGAGCACGGCGACGGCATCGTGCGCTCCGAGTTCCATGAAATGATGTTCGGCACGCGTCTGGCGCGCGCGTTCGAGGAGGTGAAGGACCGCTTCGACCCCGACAAGCTGTTCAATCCCGGCCGCATCGTGCGCGCGCCCAAGTTCGACGACCGCAGTGTGTTCCGCTACGGCCCGGACTATCGCGGCGAAGACATCGCCACGGTGCTCGACTGGTCGGACTATCCGGGCGCCGGCGGCGGATTCCTGGGCGCCGTCGAGATGTGCAACAACAACGGCGCCTGCCGCAGATCGGCCGGCGGCGTCATGTGCCCGAGCTACATGGTCACACGCAACGAGCGCGACGTGACGCGCGGCCGCGCCAATACGCTGCGCCTCGCCCTCACGGGCCAGCTCGGTCCTGACGCATTCACCTCCGATGACGTGGCCGAGACTCTCGCGCTGTGCGTCTCGTGCAAGGGCTGCCGCCGCGAATGCCCGACCGGCGTCGACATGGCGCGCATGAAGATCGAGGTGCTGGCCGCGCGCGCCGGGAAAAACGGCTTCTCGCTGCACGACCGCATGGTCGGCTGGCTGCCGCGCTACGCCCCTCGGGCGGCCCGCCTGGGGGCCCTGATGAATCTCCGCGACCGCCTGCCCGGCGCCGCAAAACTGTCGGAACTGGTTTCGGGTTTCAGCGCGCGCCGCAGCCTGCCGCGCTGGCGGCGCGACTGGTTTCGCGATCCGGCGCCTGCGGCGCGAGCCGCCACGGCCGGCGGCGCGTCAGGGCACGACGTCGTGCTGTTCGTGGACACCTTCAACCGCTACTTCGAGCCGGAAAACGTCAGGGCGGCGCTCGCCGTGCTGGCCGCCGGCGGTTACCACGTGCATGTCGCCATGCCGTCGGACGGCTTGCGTCCGCTGTGCTGCGGCCGCACGTTCCTGGCGGTCGGCGCCGTCGACGAGGCGCGCCACGAAGCGGCGCGCGCGCTCTCCGCGCTGGCGCCGTTTTTGGCACGCGATGTTCCCGTCGTCGGACTGGAGCCGAGCTGCATTCTCGGCTTTCGCGACGAGGTCCCGGCGCTGATCGCGAGCCCGGATGCCCGGCGGCTGGCCGACCTGGCCCTGACCTTCGAGGAGTTTTTGGGTCGCGAGGCGAGCGCCGGACGGCTGAAGCTTGCACTCGCGCCGACCGCAAAACGCGCGCTGGTGCACGGCCACTGCCACCAGAAATCATTCGGGGCGTTCGACGCCGTCATGGCGGTGCTCAACCTCGTGCCCGAGCTCGCCGTCGAGCCGGTCGAATCGAGCTGCTGCGGCATGGCCGGCAGCTTCGGTTATGACGCGGAGACGATCGATGTCTCGCTGGCCATGGGCGAGCTGTCGCTGCTGCCGGCGGTGCGCCAGGCCGAGCCCGACACGCTCATCGTGGCCGACGGCACGTCGTGCCGCCATCAGATCCGCGACCGCGCCGGGCGGGAAGCCGTGCACGTGGCGCGCGTGCTGGCGCACAGCCTGGCGGCAGCGAACATGGGAGCATCACAGGAACCATGAGACGACGAGGCCGGCGCTCGCCCATTTCATCGCCGGCTGCCGGCTATTTCACCGGCGTGATCAT
>DATFWC010000001.1:0-3589 GCA_035259885.1 Xanthobacteraceae bacterium | reverse complement strand
CGGCTGTGGTCGAGCAGCCGGATCAGGTCGTCGACGCCGGTCACGGGCGTGCCGTCCAGGCGCACCGCGAGGTCGTGCGACAGGAGGCCGGCACGGTCGGCCGGGCCGCCCGGCTGCACCGCCGTGAGCAGGGCGCCCGAGCGGTTGTCGATTCCCGCCGCCAGCGCGTGACGGCGCGGCACCGGCGCGGTCTGGGCGGCGACGCCGATATGGGCGCGGCGCACCCGGCCGTGCCGGATGATCTCGCCCAGCACGTGCTGTGCTGTGTTGCTGGCGACCGCGAAGCAGATGCCCTGCGCCCCCATGATGACGGCGGTGTTGATGCCGATCACCTCGCCGCGCGACGACACCAGCGGGCCGCCCGAGTTGCCGGGATTGAGCGCGGCGTCGGTCTGGATCAGGTCCTCGATCATGCGGCCCGTGGTGGCGCGCAACGAGCGCCCGAGCGCCGAGATGACGCCTGCCGTCACGGTGGACTCGAAGCCGAGCGGGTTGCCGATGGCGATGGCGAGCTGCCCGCGCCGCAGCGCCTTCGAGTTGCCGAGCAGCGCGAAGGCGAGCGAGCGCGCCGCATCAGCGCGCAGCAGCGCCAGGTCCGTGTCGGGATCGATGCCGAGCAGCCGCGCCTCGGTGGTGCGGCCTTCGGTATCGGTGAGGCGGATGTCATGCGCCCCGTTGACGACGTGGGCATTGGTCAGCACCAGCCCGTCGGGCGAGATCACCACGCCCGAGCCGGTGCCGCCGCGGTCCCTGTTGCGGCCGGAGCCGCCGCGATCGACGCGCACGACGGCCGGGCCGACAGTCTCCACCACCGATGACACGGCCTCCGAATAGGCGTCGAAATAGACGCGCTCCTCGGGCGGCGCGATCGGGGCGGACGGCTGATCGGCAGAATCGGAGTCGAGCAGATAGGCGAGGGAGGTATCCAGCATGGCACACACGCATTACTGAGGGAGTGCCATTATGTGGGGATGGGCGGCGTATATTGTAAGAAGTGCCACAGGCCCTGCGGTTGGGATGCGCGAATCCATGCCACTTGCTCCACCTCTCCCCGGCGGGGAGAGGTCGGATCGCGAAGCGATCCGGGTGAGGGGGATTGGGCTTATCGAGATTTACTCGCCCCCTCACCCCAACCCTCTCCCCGCTGGGGAGAGGGAGCACGCCGAGTTTGCTGTTACGCTTGGCGCTCCAGCGCCGTCCGGTCCCAGCCCGCCAGGTCGGCGGCGGCCGCGTAGGTCTCCTGCAGGAAGCCGAGCAGCAGCGCGTCCGGATCGCGCGCCTGGCGCACGGCGTCATAGGGCAGGATGAACTGGCCAAGGCCGGCGTCGTAGAACGCGTCGGCCGTACGCAGGCGCGTGTCGGCGTAGCCGGGTGGCTCCGGATAGGCGTAGGTGTAGAACGCGGCGCGGCCGTAGCCGCCGTTGCCCGGCCAGAAGCCGCAGCTCGACACCTCGTGCGAATAAGCTTCGCGCATTACCCGGGGGGCGACGTTGGGAGCGGCGGAGTTGATCGGCGGCGCCGTGCGGCCGGAGAACCGCGTCACCGCCAGGTCGAAGCTGCCCCAGAAGAAGTGCACCGGGCTTACCTTGCCGATGAAACCGGCGCGAAAAACATTCATCACCCGGGCGGCTTGCACCAGCACCCGCCAGAAGCGCTGGGCGTATTCGGGATCGTACTGCGCGTGGCTTACGTCCTGGTCGAACGGCACCGCGTTCGCGATCTCGCTCGGCATGGTCCAGATATGCACGTCGATGCCGAGGCGCCGCAATCGCGCAAAAAACGCGGCGTAAAAATCCTCCACCGACATCGGCCGCAGAGGAAAGCTGTCGTGGTCGCCGTCGCTGGTGTCGATGCGCAGCCGATGGTCGAGGAAATCGAACGCGACGTCGAAGGTGCGTGTACCGTGCGGAATCGGCGAGGTGGTGAGGCCGCGCGACGTGACGTAGAGCGTGACGTTCCACCAGTGATTCAACACCGGTGTCGACACCAGCCGCACCTTGCCGACGACCTGCGCCCAGCGGTGCAGCGTCCCGCAGGTCTCGCTCCAGGCGGCGAGCGGCAGGTCCGGCCAAGTCTCGGTCATGGTGACCGCGATGGACAGCACGGCGGGCGGATCGGCGCAAGCACAATCCGCCTGCCGCGAGCGCGACGCTACAGATAGCTCAGCCACCAGTCGGTGCGGCGCTGCTTGAGGGCGGCGAACCAGCGGCAGAGCGGGTAGAGCGCCACCACGACGAAAAGCCACACCGCGTAGATGCCGGCGAGGCCAAGTCCGTAGCCGGCGGGCTTGTGGCGCAGCGGCCCGTCGCCGAACAGCCAGGCGGCGTCGCCCATGATGGCGAGCATGTACACCGCCGCCAGCGCGTGGATCAGGTACAGGTGCGCGACATAGTAGAAGAACGGCACCCGCCCGAACGTGACGACGATGTCGGCAACGCGCCCGCGCACGCCCTCGAAGGCCGCCAGCAGCACCAGGCCCGGCCCGAGCGTCATCATCAGGTAGAGCAGCGACGGCGGATATTTCTCGCAGTTCACGAACGACAGCACGGTCGCCAGCATGGTCGGCTGCACGCTCCAGGGCGCCGGATCGCCATACAGGTTGGCGGCGCGGATCAGCACGAAGCCTGCCGTCACGGCGGCGCCGAGGGCTGCGAGCAGGCTCACGCGCACGTGCTGCTTCAGCCCGAACACCGGGCCGAGCGCATAACCGGTTGCCATCACGCCCACCCACGGGATGAGTGGATAGAGCACGAACACGTGCGTCTGCGCCGTGAACTGCAGCAGCTTCGGCTGGTGCAGCACGTTCCACACCCAGCCGGCGGCGCCGAGATCCTCGGCGCGGACGGAGTCGAGCAGGTTGTGGCCAGCGATCATGCCGATGCCGACCGCAAGAATTGCCCAGCGCGGCAGATGGATGAGCCCGGCCAGCACCACCATGGACGCGCCGATCACCCAGATCACCTGCATGACGAAGACGTCGAGGCCGGAGCCGAACGTCCAGCCGAAGCGCACCAGCGTGAACTCGATCAGCACCAGCCAGAAGCCGCGCGTGAGCAGGAAGCGGCTGACTTGGCCCGTGGTGCGGCCGCGCGCGCCATAGAGGTAGGCGGACAGGCCAGCCAGGAAGATGAACACCGGCGCGCAGAAATGCGTGACCCAGCGCGTGAGGAACAAGGCGGGCTCGGCGACGTCGCGCGGATTCATGCCGGCGGGGCCGAAGAAGTCGCGCGTGTGGTCGAGCGCCATCACCACCATGACGAGGCCGCGCAGGAGATCGACCGAGTCGAGGCGCACGCGCGTCGCCGTTCCTGTCCCCTCGACGAGGGGCGCTGCGGCGGCGGCCGGCGTGCCCTGGTCCAATGCAACGAAGCTCATGGTTCTTGCCTTTCTTGTCTCCATGCCAGGGCGCTCGCCGCGGCAGGCGAGGCGGATTCTTACGCGCGATTGCGGCGAAAGGCTTGGAGGCGGCCGTGGAGATTTTCTGGAGATTTTTTGGATATGGCCCCGGTGCCGGCTGATTCGGCGCTATGTTGGCGGGTCAACGCGAGGTCATGCATGCGCCTGCTTCCCTGTCTGGCCGTTGCCGGCA